>DATEKX010000219.1:0-3551 GCA_035277165.1 Blastocatellia bacterium
TACCTTATAAGAGCGTGTTTAGAAATAGTCCCCGAAGGGGACGTATTCAATAGCCGTGGGTGTAACCCACGGTCATCGAGGCGATCACATACTGACCCTGAAAGGGTCGAACTGTCGCGGAGGATTAGTTCGACCCTTTCAGGGTCTGCGACTTTCGGCATGTCTTCCCGTGGGTTACACCCACGGCTATTGAATCACGCCCTTTCAGGGCTTTACTGCCATTTCAATACATGCTGTAAGAGAAGGCTCTCATCATTTGCGATTGCGCCCGTTGCCGTCGCCGCGTTTTTTCTCAGAGTCTTCTTCGTGTTCGAGCTTGTAAAAATCGAGCATCACGTCGCCCTGCCCGCGAAGGTCGCGCTCCAATCGGTTCAACGCGACTCGCACAACGTCGCGATGATGGACGCGGCGACGGCTCGGTATCTTGCTCACCTTCAGCCATATCTTGTGCACCAGATTGATGTCGTCTTCGGTAAGCACAGGCGCGTGCGCTCCGAGCAAAACTTCGTGCTCGTGGCCTGCCGGATCAACAATTCTGAAACGCACCTGCTGGCGAGGCTTCTGAAGGAGCCGCTCCCACGCGCTACCCAATTCGCGCGATTGCTCTTGAATAGTCAGCTTCGATGAAGTGCCCGCGACTATTTCAGACGAGTCGAGTTGCACGGCTGTTTGCGCCGCAGCATCAAAGATGTTGGTCGCCGGAACGATCAGCAGGTCAACAGGCTTGCCAGCCTTTTCCGCAAGCGCCACGACTTTCGTGAACAATCGTTGTTCGTGGGCATCAAACATAGTGCCTTCGTAAAACTCACGCTCGCCGCCATCGTGGCTCGACACCAATCTGGTCGTCATTACCACTACGTCTTTTTCATCGGTGTTGGTGGTTGCCAGCGCGTGCTCCAGGTGCGAAAGCGTGTTGTAATCGCGCACGGCCACAAGTACGTTGCCCGGTCGCGCGCCGAGTTCTTGCTGATTGACCGTCTCGCTGTGCTGCAACTGGAATCGGTCGAGCTTGGCCAGAGTCAAATCGAGCTTGCGCAGATTGATTCGCTCAGAGACCGTGAACATGATGAAAAAAGCCATCGTGAAAACGATGCCTGATATGGTCGCCACTTTCTTCGTCAGCAGGTTCGTGAGCGCGACCGACACCAGTATCAACGCGATTATGATAAGCCCTACGGGAATCTCGATTCGGCCCAGGCGAATATTGAGCGGCACTTTCCACTCGCGCCCTTCCGGTCGCTTGACCCTGAGCATGAGTGTAGCCACAGCGTTGAACGAAAAGCTCCATATCACGCCGAAAGCATAAGCCTCGCCTAAAACAAACACGTCGCCGCGCGAGCCGATTACGGCTATCAGTTGGAGTATCGCTATGAGATTGACGATGCGATAAGAAGTGCCGTACTTCTTATGCGGCGTGCGGAACCAATCTGTCAACACTCCGTCTTCCGATACGCGATTCAGCACTCCGTTCGAGCCTATGATGGCCGTGTTGACCGCGCCCGACAGTATCAGAAAACCGACGACGACGACGAAGGCTTGAAAGATCAGCTTGAGGTAGCCGGGGCCGATGAAGTTGATCGCAAGGCCAGAGATCAGGTTGTCCAGGTATTTGACTCTGACTTCGTCAGGGATGATGGCAACCGCAAAGAATGAAACCAGCGACGTGAACAGCAGCGAGTAGATGAATATGACTAGTCCTGCTCGCTTTAGATTCTTCAGCTTCGGATGTTCAAGCTCGCGGTTGACCTGCGCCAGTGTTTCTTCGCCGCTCATCGCAAGCACCGAATGGCCAAAGGCTATCATTATGCCGAGCAGGCCGATGAAGGTCGGGGCGTTTTCAGCAATCTTAAAGCCATCGCCGTCAGAAATAAACCATCTCAAGCTCTCCAGCCATCCGAGCGCGTGATGCGGCTCGCCCGCAAAGTGGAGAGTTTCCGCCGAAGGCAGAGGCGGCATCTGGCCGCCGCGCTCGATTAAAGTCAGTATGCTCCAACCGATCATTATCACAACCATTACGGTCGTGATGTACATGATGCGCAGCGCGTCGTCAGAAGATTCGTGAATGCCTTTGATGTTGCGCCACCAGAAATAAATAATGGCTATCGAAGCCACGCCCGCAGACAGCATGTTTTTCAAGTCGTCGGAAGGGTCCCAATGGTAGCCGAAGTATGTGAGCGATTGCGCCACGAGTCCCACGATGTACTGGCCTGCGGCAACGCCTGAGATCGGCCCCGTCAGGATGAAGTCGAATATCAGCGCCGACACGCTCAGCTTTGCCATCGTGCCGCCCATCGCTTCTTTGACCACGCGATAGACTCCGCCGCGCGTGAACATCGAAGACGATTCTATGTAGAGCGCAGAGACGGCGGCGCTCAACAGCATCACGCCCAGTATGAACCAGGGAGCGGATTTTCCGACGAAGCGTTCGGCTATACCGCCGACGTAGAAGGCCGACGAGCCGAGATCGCTCAAAACGATGGCCGCCGCTCGCCAGAACGAGATGAATGAAAGCATCACCGTTGTAGCAACGACGACGCGAACACGAGTGTTGGATTTCGGAGTGTTCATTCCTATTTTCTGATGGATTCTCCAGAATATTTACGAGCGGTGATGGTGAACGTTGAAGGCTTCATAACAATTAGCGAGCTTTTGCCTCTACCCGATAATACGCTCGCTCGTTACCTTGTCAAGGTTATCTCCGGCCTGTTTGACGAATCTCGCAGCGAACGGCTGACAATCATTAATAGAGCGGCAGAGCGTAAACATCAAACGACGGCTTGTGATATATTTGAGCCGACCGATCTTCGTGATTTCGGATTTGAGATATGAGATGTGCAATAACAGATTATTCTTCCGCGACGCCTGCCATTAATTCACACAATGCTTGTTGAAAAAATAACCAGCCGACAAAACCCTCTAGTCAAACGTTTCCGCCGCGTGCGCGCAGGCAGCGAGCGGTATCACATTTTTCTCGAAGGCGTGCGATTGATCGAAGACGCGATTGAGGCCCGCGCCCACTTTGAAACAGTCGCCTTCACATCGGGGCTCGAAACGAACGAGCGCGGCCTCAGACTGCTCGACGCTCTTGAAAACGTGTCGTGTCGCGGCGCGCATGTTTCCAAAATCGTTATGGAAGCCATAGCCGAAACGGAAAGCCCGCAAGGAGTGGCTGCAATCGTCAGCCGTCCTTATTTTGAGCTTCAGGATTTGTTCGAGCGCGATTTACAAACAATCGTCATCGCAGACCAGTTGCAAGACCCCGGCAATCTCGGCACGATCATTCGCACAGCCGAAGCGGCGGGCGCAGACGGCCTCGTCACTACGCGCCACACGGTTGACCCATTCAATCACAAAGCTCTGCGCGCTTCGATGGGTTCGGCGCTTCGATTGCCGCTCGTCACCGACCAGAAGCGCGCAGATGTAATGAAGCTTTGCCGCGAGCGCGGAATAAAGATCGTAGGCTCCCGGCCCACGCCCGCTCGCCCTCAGGGCGTGATCGAAGACGCCAGGCGCACAGAGACTATCTATATTTACACGGAGGCGAATTTCAC
>DATEKX010000220.1:0-8544 GCA_035277165.1 Blastocatellia bacterium
TTATAACAAACGGCAACCGGCTACGAACCTTAACGCGCACCTTGCGACACCTCTGTTCGCATTCGCTTTTAGCTTCTTTAGCTTTAGCACCGCAAACGGAGCGGAGGGCGCGATGGTGTGAGCCGATAGCAAATCGCGAGAGTCTTAGAAGCCCGCTCCTTCAGCACAGAGGGAGCGGGCTTCAAGTTTTTTGGGGCTAGGGGGGCAAAGTGATGGCAGATCAAACAATACGAGTTGCTTTTCAGGGCGAGCGCGGCGCGTTCAGCGAGGACGCTGCTCGCAAACTGCTCGGCTCAAACGTCGAGACTGTGGCGAACAGAACCTTTGACGAGATGTTCGACGCAGTTTCAACAGGCACAGCAAATTGCGCTGTCGCGCCGATTGAAAACAGCCTCGCGGGTTCTGTGCATAAAAATTATGACCTGCTGGTCGAGCGCGACTTGACCATCATCGGCGAAACGAATGTGAGGATAGTTCATAACCTGATCGCACGCGCAGGCGTTCGGCTGAGCGATGTTCAGCGCGTTTGCTCTCACCCGGTCGCGCTCGCTCAATGCGAAAAGTTTTTGCGCGCCAACCCGCAAATCGAAGTCGCGCAGGCTTATGACACGGCGGGCGGCGTCAAGATGGTTGTCGAAAACGGTCGCAGCGATGAGGCCGCAATTGCAGGGGCGACGGCGGCTGCGATTTATGGCGCTGAAATTCTCGCCGAAGGCATCGAAGACAATCCGAAAAACTTTACGCGCTTTCTCTTACTAACTCGCCCCGACCGCACAACTTCGATTGAGACTACGGCCAACAATAATGAAAGAAAGACATCCATCGTCTTTCGCGTAACCAATCATCCGGGGTCGTTGTTTCGCGCGCTTGCGGCCTTTGCTCTGCGAGACATTGACCTGACGAAGATAGAATCGAGGCCGATTGAGGGCCGACCGTGGGAGTACTCATTCTATCTCGATCTGATGGGCGACCGAAGCGACACGCCTGTCAAACGCGCGCTCGCGCATCTGTCAGAGATGACCGAAAGCATACGGGTGCTGGGAAGCTACCCGAAAGCCGGTGATGAGTAGAACACGCTTGTCGCTCATCATTAATCACTCGTTATTTTTTTGAAGGGAGAACGAACAATGATCATAGCTATGCAGTCGAATGCAACCGAAGAGCAGATACAAGAGGTTTGCGAGAGCATACGCCGTTACGGGTATAAACCGCACCTGATTCGAGGCGAAGAGCGAGTCGTTATTGGAGCAGTCGGGCACGGCGATAACAAAGATCGCCTGCAGAACCTGCGCTCGGTGCCGGGTGTTGCCGACGTGGTTCCGATACTTCAGCCTTACAAGATCGTCAGTCGCGAATTGCAGCCGCAGAAATCCATCATTCGCGTGGGTGATCTGGAAATCGGCGGAAACCAATTCATAGTGATGGCCGGGCCTTGTTCGGTTGAAACCCGCGAGCAGTTGATGGAGACAGCCGAAGCAGTAAAGAAGGCGGGCGCGCAGGTGCTGCGTGGCGGCGCGTATAAACCGCGAACTTCGCCTTATGATTTTCAGGGCCTTGAGGTCGAAGGGCTGAAGCTGCTTGCAGAAGCGCGCGAGCGCACAGGATTGAAGATCGTAACGGAAGTTGTAACGACCGAAGACACGGACATCGTGGCCGAGTATTCGGACATACTTCAGGTTGGCGCGCGAAACATGCAGAACTTCGCGCTGCTCAAACGCCTTGGCCGTGTGCGAAAGCCCATACTGCTCAAGCGCGGCATGAGTTCAACTATAAAAGAGCTTTTGCTCTCTGCCGAATACATCGCAACGCACGGCAACGATCAGATAATTCTCTGCGAGCGCGGCATACGCACATTCGAGACGGCGACGCGCAACACGCTGGACCTTGCGGCTGTGCCGCTGCTCAACGAATTAAGCCATCTGCCCGTAATCGTAGACCCGTCGCACGGCACAGGCCGCCGCAGCCTTGTTCAGCCTATGGCCAAAGCTGCGATAGCGATTTCGGCTGACGGAGTGATTATCGAAGTGCATCCTCGCCCGCAAGAGGCATGGTCGGACGGCCCGCAGTCGCTGACGTTGCCGATGTTCGCAGACATCATGAACGAGCTACACCGGTACGTCGCCCTTGAATCAAAGTATATTAATTGACCTGTAACGCGACTGCTGGCGCGGCGGCTGTTGCCTGCTTATACTTGAAATAGTATGGCATTAGTTGAACTCAGACGAGCGGAAAACGTCGCGGGCGATTTCTTTGTTGACAGCACTTGCATAGATTGCGATCTGTGTCGCCAGATAGCGCCCGAAACTTTCTCAGACATTGGCGATCAATCTATCGTCCATCGGCAGCCTCGAAGCGACGTAGAAGAATTCAACGCGCTCAAAGCTTTGGTAGCCTGCCCGACGGCTTCAATCGGCGCGCTCGGCAATTATTCGGCCAGAACGAAAAAGGCAGTCGCCGCCTACCCTGAATTGATTGATGAGAACGTCTACTTTTGCGGGTTCGCGTCTGAATCATCTTACGGCGCGTCGAGCTATCTGATAGCGCGGCCCGAAGGGAATGTGCTTGTTGATTCGCCGCGATTCGCGCGACCGCTCGTCAAACGAATCAAAGAGATGGGCGGTATCAAAACGATGTTTCTCACGCATCGCGACGACGTAGCAGATCACGAACGATGGGCTGCTGAGTTTAACGCCGAGCGCGTGATGCATCGCAACGATGTGAGCCGTTCTACATCAAACATCGAGCGAGCATTGACAGGCAATGACCAGATTGCGCTTGCGGATGATTTGATAGCGATTCCGACTCCCGGCCACACGCGCGGACATATGGTTCTGCTTTATCGACACCGTTATCTTTTCTCAGGCGATCACCTCTGGTGGTCTCCGAATTATCAATCGCTTCATGCATCGCAGGGCGTCTGCTGGTATTCGTGGTCAGAGCAGACGCGCTCGGTCGAGCGATTGCTCGATTACGAATTTGAATGGGTGTTGCCGGGACATGGGCGACGCGCTCACGCAAGTAAAGCGGCTATGCGCCGAGAGTTGAACACGTTGCTAGAGCGCATCAAAGGGCAAGCGCGGCCCGTCGCCAGTTGATGTTAATGCTGATTCACCCGCGAGCATCACTTCACATCTGATTTGGTTCCGCCGAGAAGTATCGAGTTGAACAGGAATTTGAACGTGCCCCACGTTTGCGCTCTGTGTTGAGTGCGAAACCCGAACAAAACGACACGGCCTTTGCCGAACGACGCGTCAACGAGCGCGGACTTGCCTGCTATGAACTGCGGCCCCAACAACCAGCCTGATTGAAGCGGGTTGTTGTCAACATAACGGGCGACTGAGAGCGCGCGCTGCGGATCAGTTATCTCGAAAGCGAACGCGCTTACGAGAATGCCTGCATCACTGGGGCGTTGAGATGCTGTGTTTGATTCAGCGCGAGGTTGGCCGTCAGCGCGCGGCGTCGCTTCGGGCGCAGGCGTCGTGTCGGGTTCCGGTCTTCCGCGCCGCGCGCCGCTCACAAAATAAAGGTTTGCTTCCGAAGGCATGCCGTAAGCAATCGGATGCTGTGTGTCTACTACTGCGCGAAATATCGAGCCGGGCGCATAAAACTGATCGCGTTTTGTTCCTTCAAGCGCGTTTTTTACAGGCAGGTCGAATTTTTTGAGAGCAAGCTCGGAAGCAGAATCCAGACAGATCAACACTCCGCCCGCTTCGACAAAACTCTTGAGCGCGGCAACTCCTTCATCTCCGATTCCGCCCGTGTACTCTTCGGGATAAGAGCCTGCGCGATTGCCCGCAATGATCTGCTGCATGCTTTGATCGGGCAGTAAAATCACATCGAATTTATCTTTGAGATTGCCCGCGCGCACGTCTGCGTCATTGATGTTTTTGTAATCGAAGGCAAATTGCTCAAGCACCCATCGCGTCCACCCTTCATCCATCGAGGACAACCAACTGCGATAGAGCGCAAGTCTTGGTTGAGTCATCTTCTCGCTCGAAGCGACATTGCCTTCATCAAACACAAGGCGCATATCAATATCGTACTTTCTAAACAAGCCGGACAGGTCAGCTAACTTGACGCGAAAGCTCTTTCGATCTTCCGCCGTTATTTTCCCTTTAGCAAATTTGCTTTGTAATACAAAGCTGCCTGTTGGAAAGCTCTTGTCACCTACGACGGCAGGTTGCTTCAGGCGCGTAATCGTTAATCCGTCTATTGATCTTGCAACTTCGTTCACAACAGCGAAGGCGTTATTCGCATCGGGCGAAACGTAAATCGTCAGCCCCTTCGCGCGATCAACATCCGAAGCATTTATAGCGAAGTCAATGGATAGCGCGGCCTTCTCAATCTTCTCAAGGCTTACGTCAAATCGCTTGCCTGCTTCCACATAATCAACGCCCATCTGCATCGGCAGCGTCCATCCCGCAACATCATACGGAGGCTCTGCGGGGCCGCCGGGATAAATCCTCCGGTCGGGATATTTCTGCGCTTCAAACAGACACTTCACGTTCGCGCGATATGGCTGCGCGAGCAATATACAATAGCTTCCCTTGTCGTATTTCTTTCCGTCAATCGTGAAATCGGATTTCGCGCGGTGCACTTCGACTCCCTGTTGAATCAAGATGTTTATCATCTGTTCGGCAGTAGGTTTATCGTGCTGTGCGGCGGGAACGATGTAAGCATAAGGCGCGTCAGTCTTCCCCGCTTCAATCGCGCGAGTCGCAGCAGTGACAAAGTTGCGAATCAATTCATCGTGATGCAGTGAAGCTTCTTCGAGCGCCGTGCGCGTAGTAATCAGTTCCATATTAACAATATCGCGCATCGTCCATGCGCCGCCTTGCCAGGGGTCCGGGAAATTCGTCGCTGCAACGAGCGGGTCAGCAAGTCCGCGCGTGGGCGACCGCAATTGCTCGCGCTTAATCTGTATCGGAGTTGCGATGTTGACCGACGCGGCCTCCGTCAGTATGCCGACAGCGTTGTGATAGTAAGGCGCTGTGCGAAGCCCGCCATGCCACCATGTATCATAAGTCGAATTCGTTACTATTCCGTGATGCCCGGCAGCCGCAAGGTCTGTAGCCATCTTCATTCCGAGCGCGCCTACCTGGCGCAATATCACAGGGTCAATGTTCGGGTTCGACGGATCGAAAAACGGCGGCACGCACATGCGCGAACCGAACGAGCCTTGCTGATGAACATCGTAAACGATTTCAGGAAACCATTCGCGCCAGAAAAGCGTGGACACAATCTGAGTCTCGACCTGCGTCAACATAAACCAGTCGCGATTGTTGTCGTGGCCCGTGTAATGATGATAAAGCTCAGGCGGGCTTGTTCCTTCAAACTTGGTGCCGAGCGTTTTCTGATACCAATGCGAAACAATATCAATACCGTCCGGGTTCACTGATGGAACGAGAACAAGAACCGTGTTGCGCAGAATCTCTTTCGTAGCAGTCGTATCATCGCTTGCCATTCGATAAGCCAGTTCCATTGACATCTGCGAAGCCACAATTTCGGTTGAATGAATCGAGCAAGTGATGGCTATGATAGCAGGCGTTTCGCGTATCAATCGTTCGCGTTCTTCGCTGGACGAAATCAAGCGCGGGTCTGCAAGCCGTCGTTGAGCTTCACGTATGCGCGGAAGGTTCGCGATATTTTCTTCCGACGAAATGATTGCGACTATGAAGGGACGGCGCTGTGTGGAGATGCCCGCCTGATGCACAGAGACGCGAGGCGAAGCCGAATCGAGTCGCTTGAAGTAATCAACTATCTGCGACCAGTCAGCAAGTTTGCGATCATCGCCCGGCGCGAATCCAAGCACGTCACGCGGCGAAGGCACTTTAGGCGAGTCTGCGGCTTGCGCTCGAACAGTAAGCGTCGCCAGCAAGAACAGGACAAGCGATATTGAATAGAGACGCGAGCGGGTAATCATTTCAATCGAACACCTCTTGTTCGGATAGAATTGGCGCGGCTTCCACTGGCGACTTCCGACCTTTAACGATCAGTCGCGCGACGGTGACAAGAGATTAGCATATCCGCTAAGGCGAGTCATCTTGAGGTGTAACAATTGAAGAATTTACAAGCGGTGGTCTTTCATCCTTTACGGCTTGGTTCCGGGAACCGCATCCGGGTTTAGCTGTTCATCGATAGCTTTGAAGAAGTCATTGGCAAGGCGGTCTCCAGAGCCCCAGCTTAAAAACCTTTTCTTTTGTGCGCTTATTTTCACTCGGGTTCTATTGGCATCTACTTTTTCTACATTCACAACGATATGAAAAGCGTTCTTAGAAAGACTTATTCCGCTATCCATCTCCAGCATACCTTTGTCCACATCCGCACGCACGTTTTCAAAGGTACGATGCGCGGCTTTATCACAAAGCAGCCACATCTCATCGAATGAAAGGTTATATATCCTTTCTTTAGCTCCCACTTTCTCGAACAGAGTGGATTTATCAGCCTTACTCTTATCGTCGAAAGCGAGCACCGGATTTATCGAATTGATGAAGGTCAAACCGAAGACGAATACCACCAGGGTTCGGGTTATTAAATTCACTGTCATCCTCTCTCTTGAAATTAAGTCCTGAAATGCCACAAGAGATATTATCACAAAGTTCATAATCATCAGTATCAGCGCAAGATTTTCATCCCTTTCATGGCGCGCTCAAGAAGCCCGCTTGATATTTCGTCCCACCGAGCTATGGCCGAGCCATTCGGCGCAAGATCGTTTGCGGTCAATCCCATCCCGCTCAGGTCTTCCATATAGATTATCATCAGCTCATTGCGTTTCGCTTCATCAATCAGGTGCACCAGGCGTTGTGACAGCACATCATCGCTCGCTAAGTGATAACCCTTGCCCTCCAGAAAAGTGCGGGCGCGACTGCCGTCAGAATCAGGACGACCGGGATTGGCCTTGACGTTTCTGGCGTACGCATCAGCGATGAAGTCGAGCCCTCCGATATTGACGCTCTTATTAACCTTGTAACGGTAGGCGTGAGTATTACTCGGCAGGTAGCCTTCAAACTGCACCCAGTACATGCGTTTGATTCGGCCCTGTTTGTCTGCATCAACGAAGAAGTGCTGCTCGGCGCGCGCAACATCATAAAGTATGAAATCCTGGCCGCCGACGTACTTAAACCCCTTGTCAAATTCCATGCGGATGGCGGGCATCTCGGTTGATATTAAGAGCTGGCCCTTAACGCTGCGCGACTGTTGCTTTGCGGCTGCTGTCGGTGAAGGGGCCGACGAGATCGCCAGGCTTGAGAATGCAATGACCAGAAACAATAATCTCTTCATTATCCGTTCTCCTCAGTTGTGCTTTGCGCAGGTATACGAGCACGGGCGCGCGTCTGTTTCAGATCATAGTATGTGTCATCGCCTGAATAACCCGGTTGAGAGAGTTCAGAGAATTATCGGTTGCTTTACTTCTTACGAGATGCAGTTTTTTTACCGCCCCCCTTCCCGGCTGCGCTGGGCTTCTTGCCACTCGCCTTCTTTACCGCATTACTCTTTCGGCCAGACACCTTTGAAGATGTCTTCTTGCTCGCTTTCTTCGTCCCCGCCTTTTTTGCTGCTGGCTTCTTTTCTGACTTACCGGAAATAGCCTCAGCCACCTTTGAGCCGACAAAGCCCGCTGCTCCTCCGACTATTCCTATAGCCGTGCCTACTATCGTGGCAACATCGCCCATCAGGTCAACGTCCTTAATACTTTTACTATTCTCTTGTTGATCCTGCCGCGCGCCTTCTCTTTCAGCTTCGCCTTTTTTCGCCATTTCATTAACCCTCTTGTTAAACACAAGTCTGGTGGATTTAGAAGAGGTGAGCCAATAATTCTCACCTCTCCATCAGCAGATTCAAGACTCCAACTCTTCTTAAGCTTTTGCAGATTGTTTATCGCACTGGCTTGAATCGTGAATGCCTGAACGCACTTTTTGCTGAACATCGGCGGGTATGTCATCAAGTCCGTGCGCAGCTTTTCCGTGCTGTGCGGCATTTTGCATTACTTCGTCTTCATCTTTGCCTTGCACTACGTAGTCACACCCTTGCATCACGTCTGAACAATGAAATTCTTTAGCCATAAAGGTCTCCTGCGAAAAAGGTAGGAACACTCGCAAGACCACATTCTTAGCCTATGAGATAGAGATGGGTAAGTCAACAGGGCAAAAATACTTCCGCAAAAAGTCTTTAAGATGACAAGAGATTGACAGGTCTGCTAGGCTTCAGGCTAATTTTCGATTTCACTTTCACTGCGAGGTACGTCTTCGGATGATGCCAAAATTGCGCGGAGTCTTTCTGTTAGCGTTCTGGTTCACGGCGATTGGTTTACTTGCGCCCTTCTTGATCCTGCTCTGCTTGATTACCGGGAACGAAAACATGCTTTACACGCCCATACGATTCTTTATTCGCCTGGGCCTCAAGCTGGTCGGCGTCCGGGTTGAGGTCGATGGAATTGAGCGGCTCGATCCAAATCAGGCTTACATATTCACGCCTAATCACCAGAGCTTCATTGAGGTTCCCGTGTTCATTGCTTACCTCGGACGCAATCCCGCGTACCTCGCT
>DATEKX010000221.1:0-4442 GCA_035277165.1 Blastocatellia bacterium
CAATTGAAGAATCTCAAATTTGAAATTCTTCAATTTGTGATAGACTCGGCGACGCGCTTTTGAATTACAAAACTCATCAACGTCGCTTCAACTTAAGGAGAGAGCATGAAACGAGCAGCGATCTTCGCCGCTTGCGCTATCGCTTTGATGGCGCTCGAAGCCACGGGCCAGCAAACCTACAAGCTGAAACCAACGCCTAAGACCGTTGCGTGGGGATATTACGATGCGAGCACTCCGCCTGTGCTTCGCATAAAATCAGGAGATACGGTCGAGGTGCAGTCGCTTATCACGTCCAGCCCCGCAAGGCTCGAAGGCGCGGGCGTGCCGCCTGAGCAGGTTGAGCAGTCCTTGCGCGACATTCACAAAGAAGTCACTAACAAAGGGCCGGGCGGACACATACTGACCGGGCCGATATACATCGAAGGCGCAGAATCGGGCGATGTGCTCGAAGTGCGAATCAAAGATATTAGGCTTGCCATACCTTATGCCTACAACGCGTTCGGCCCCGGTCGAGGCTTCCTGCCGGAAGATTTTCCATACGCGCGGATGAAAATAATTCCGCTCGACGAACGACGCATGATCGCCAGGTTTAGCGACACCGTAGAGATTCCGCTCCGTCCATTCTTCGGCAGCCTCGGCGTTGCGCCGCCCGAAACCTCTGGCCGAATAAGCAGCGCGCCGCCCTGGATACACGCGGGCAATCTCGATAACAAAGAACTGGTCGCAGGCACGACGCTTTTCATTCCCGTGCATGCTAAAGGCGCGCTCTTTCTTGCAGGTGACGGACACGCTGCTCAGGGCAACGGCGAAGTAGACATCACTGCGCTTGAGACTTCGCTCATCGGCACTTTCCAGTTCATCGTGCGCAAAGACATGCGTTTGCGCTGGCCGCGAGCAGAAACCTCCACGCACTTCATCACGATGGGAATACACGAAGATTTGAATGAAGCGACAAAGATGGCTGTGCGAGAGATGATAGATTTTCTGGTCAATGAAAAGCATCTTTCTCGCGATGACGCATATATGCTCGCGAGCGCGGCGGCTGATCTGAGCATTACTCAACTCGTTGACGGCAACAAGGGAGTTCATGCGATGATTGCAAAAACGATTTTCAAGAAGTGAGTTAAATACGGAGGAAAAACGTGGACAGATTGCTTGAAGGAAAGACTGCAATAATCACAGGATCGGGGCGCGGCATAGGGCGCGCAGCGGCAGAGTTGATGGCTCGGCATGGCGCGCGCGTTGTCGTCAGCGACATTGACCCTGATCCCGCAGAAGAGGCTCTGTCGGCCATTTCAGCGGCAGGCGGCGAAGGCTTGAGCGTGGCGGGCGACGTAACGGACCGATTGTTTGCGGGCCGCATCGTGAGCGCCGCGATTGAAAAGTTCGGCGGCCTTGACATCATCGTCAACAACGCTGGATACACATGGGACGCTGTAATTCACAAGATGACGGACGAGCAGTGGGAAGCGATTCTCGCCGTTCATTTGACCGCGCCGTTTCGCATCATCCGCGCCGCTTCAGAGTTCCTGCGCGAAACAGCGAAGCGAGAAAAGTCCGACGCGGGGCAGGCGCGCGCGCGAAAGATCATCAACATCAGTTCGACTTCGGGCACACGCGGCAACGCAGGTCAGGCGAATTATTCATCGGGCAAAGCGGGCGTGATCGGGCTGACAAAGACGCTCGCAAAAGAGTGGGGCCAGTTCAATGTTCAGGTGAACGCCGTCGCATTCGGTCGGATTGATACGCGGCTCACGCAGGCCAAAGAGAAAGGCGAAACTCTGACGCGAGGCGATGTCGAAATTGCTCTGGGCATTCCGGGCGAGCGGTTGGAACGCACGACTCCTATGATACCGATGGGGCGCGGAGGGACACCTGAAGAGGCGGCGGGCGCGATCTTCTTTTTCGCCTCGCCCTTTTCCGATTACGTTTCAGGCCAGGTGCTGGAAGTCACGGGAGGGTTGTAAATTCGTAAACAGTACCGCGAGCGGTAGGCTCACCACTCTACCCGCTCGCGGCACTGTTCATTATCTCAGGGCCGTTTTTTCGGGAAAGGTATCTTGATACCGCCGGGCACGGTCACGCCCTTCTGATTGACAATGTTTCGCAATTCCGACGGCAAGTAGCTCGTCATGCGATACGACACTCCGCTGCTTGTTAGAATCTTCAACGCAGCTTTTAGAGTCGGGTCATAGTCTCTTGCATCAGTCTCGTGAGCCTTGCCTGCCTGCGATATTTGCTCGCCTTCCTGGCCGCCGACCTGCTGCCCTTTTTCCTGATACAGAGCCGACAACGCCAGATGGTTGCCCGCCATCTCGCCTGAATTATTAGTCTCGCCGCGATAGCCTGTCGCAGTGTTGTACTCTTTGATGGCTTGATCTGTGTCGCCCGTCGAGTGATAGCAATAAGCAAGCTCGCGATGAGCTTCGTAATAGTCCGGTCTTATCTCAAGCGCTTTTTTCAATTGCGGTACCGCCTGCGGGTACTGCTTCAACAGGCGATACGTGTAACCGACACCGTAGTAACCTTCTGCGTCTTCGCTCGCTACGGTCGAAGCTTTAACGAAAGCAGGCAAAGCTTTCTGGTAATCCTTTTCATCGAGCGTGTAAGCATACCCAAGAGCCAGATTCGATTCGGCTGCAGTGGGCGCTTTCTGCATTGCAAGCTCGGCTGCGCGGATGGCTTCTTTGCGAGCGTCGTCTTGCTTGACTGCTTTCTTAGGTCGAGGATTCATCGAGAGGTCTTGCTTCTGATCATCCGTTGCCCACAGGCTCAATGCGCGCGAGCGGCGCGCAATCAGGCTGGTGTTATCAGGTATTTTTTCCGTTGCAGTCGTCAGCAAATCAACCGCGTCGCGATAACGGCCATTCGCTATGTACACATTAGCCAGCCGATCATAAGCAGCAGCCAGACCGGGGTCGCTCGACAAGGCCATCTCGTAAGAGGCGATGGCTTGCGGCCATAATTTCTGCGCTTCAAACTGAACGCCTTTGTCATAGCTGGCATTAGTACCCGACGGCTTCAAAGTGATGGTGATTTCCTGTTGAACGCCCGGAACCACTGTGAACTTCTCTTCGGCAGGTTGAAAGCCCTGCATCTGTGCGCTTACTGTGTACTGGCCCGGCGACATCTCTTTTTGCAAAGGCCCCGCGCCTAATACCTGACCTCCGAGGCTCAAGGTCGCCTCCTGCGGCGAAGCAATCAATGTAACAGTGCCTTTGCTCGGCGGCGAAACATCCTTCGCAAGCGCGGCTACTTTCACGATCACCATCGGGCCGCGAACCTCCGTAGCAACCATCGTAGGCGTTTGCTCGACCGGATATTTCGCGCGTTGTTGAAACTCCTGGCTCCATTTCGCCACGTTCTCGCGCAGATAAGCCGCCAGGTATCCGGCTTCGACTCGCCCGTCGGGGCGGTTGGCAATGTTGCGAATGCCGTTGAGTATGAAATAGGTGAAAACGCCATGCTCCAGCTTCGGGTCTTCATAAGCGCGTTCGCCTACCTGACAGGCATAAAAAGTGATTGCGGTCGGAGGCTCTGTGCCTGCGGGTCTCGAATCAGTCGGCGCGACGCGAAGCCCGCGCGCCATGACATCGGTCATGGTGTTGCCCTTGATGCCGCGACCCGGAAAAGGGTCTTCGCGGCACGCGTCAATGAATACGGTGAACTGCGAAGCTTTCAAATTGCTGAGTCGCCGCGAGAGCTCTTCCAGATCAAGCCCCGTGCGTTCAAGCGTATCTTTTGATTGAGCGTCAACGTCTACGGGCAGGAAAAAGCTTTTCGCCTGCGCGCCCAGCCCTCGAACTATTCCGTGACCGGCGAGAAAAACTATCATTTGATGGCCTGCCTCGACGCGCGGCGCAAAGCTGTCTACGGCTGCCAGTATGTTCTGCTTCGTAGCTTTCGCGTCTCCCTGTCCGTCATCAGTCAGCAGGCGAATATGGTCTTCGCGGAACCCTGCGGATTTTGTAAGCAGGTCTTTTATAGCGCGAGCATCGCTTCGCGGGAAACCCAGTTTTTGAATCTGGCCCGGATAATCGCTTATGCCAACAAGCAGCGCCCACTGATCGTCGGCAGGTGGCGGCTGCGGCGTTTTAGAAACGGGTGGTTTAGCGTCGGGCGTTTTATTAGTAGATGGCGCAGCCTTTTGCTGCGGCGCGGGTTTAGTCTTTTGTTTCTGCCATCCGCTTGCAGCGGAGACGAGTGAGAAAATACACAATCCAAGGATCAAAAGCGAAATCGTTCGTCGCATACTTCCCCCTTGCGACCGCAAGAATCCATCTCTTCCGGGTTGCTGCATAATGTCATTGAGTTGGAGGTGGTCGCCATAAGCTTGATGTTATCAATATTGTGGTCCTAAATATCAGCGAGGTTGCTTATACTAGCCATAATGCATTGAGTGAAAGTATGTCACAGCCCTGCTTTTGAATCAACTGGCGCAG
>DATEKX010000222.1:0-2765 GCA_035277165.1 Blastocatellia bacterium
AGCCTACTAATCCTATTTCTAAGACAAGTAAGGCCCTCTCGCGTTTTACTGGCTTCTTGGCCATAAGTCTTCTCCTTGTAATTTCGAGTTAGGAGCGCTTTCAGATTTCCGCCTATGCGTCCACGGCTAAAAAAGCGCGAGGGGTTATAGGTGGCATCTTCTGCGCATTATCACCGATTCTCCAAATGCTAATAGAGCGAGCCATCCGATTTCATGAGGAGGCGACAGCGGATTAAGCTGGAGTCACAAAGAACTATCCAGAACCTTATTCAGTTATTCCTGCTTGATAAAAACACCCTTCCGAGCTTTGGGGAGTGATTAATGTAGGCACCAGACAAGTGGTCGTTGATCAAAACGACCCGGAGTGTAAAGCTCGGAACCCTTTGATCTACTTGACGGGGCTACTTTAATTCTTTAGCAAAAGAATTGTCAATCAGAAAAGCGTTCGAGCCGGGGCACAAGGCTGTTGATTTCGTCGCTTCTTGTGTGATACCTATTGGCCATCTCCTGATTGCTCAAACTAAAGACTCATAGAGAGGGCTTTATGATAAAGACTCGGACAAAGATTCGACGCTTTCAAATCTTCTTGTTAATTTCGGCGTTGCTTGCAATAAGCGGGCCTGCTTCGGCTCAGACCGGCTCGCGCACAAAATCGGACGCGGCGCTTCAAAGGCTTGAGCGCGAGATTGCGCGGCTCGCAAAAGTCGGAGGCGGAGTCGTGGGCGTCACGGCCATTCATCTTGAGACAGGCCGCAGGGTTTCGCTTAACGGCAGTGACCGTTTTCCGATGGCGAGCACCTTCAAAGTTCCCATCGCCGTGCAGTTGCTCACGCGCGTTGATGCGGGCGAAGTGAAGCTCGACCAGATGATCGAGATCAAGCAAAACGATCTGCATCCCGGCAGCGGCACTCTTTCGGAATTATTCAACAAGGGCGGGCTTTCTCTGTCCGTGCGAAACCTGATGGAGTTGATGCTTCTTATCAGCGACAACAGCGCGACCGATGTGCTGCTGAAGGTCGCGGGAGGAGCCGATGCCGTTACCTCTCGGATGAGGCAGCTTGGAATCGAAGGGATCAACGTGAACCGTTCGACTGCGCTTTTGATTGCGGATTGGATTGGCGCGACCAACTTGCCGCCCGAAGATAAATGGTCGCCGACCACATTTGACATGGCCTTCGAGATGGTGAAGCCCGAAGAACAAAAAGCGGCGGCGAAGAGATTTGATCTGGACGCGCGCGATACTTCTACGCCGGACGGGATGGCCGCGCTGCTTGAGCGCATCTATCGCAAAGATTTGCTCAAAGCAGATAGCGCTGACCTGCTTTTGGACATAATGAAGCGGTGCCAGACCGGTCAGGCGCGGTTGAAAGGATTACTCCCCGCAGGCACAGAAGTCGCGCACAAGACGGGCACAATCGGCGGCTCTACAAACGACGTAGGAATAATGACGCTTCCTGATAACGCGGGGCACGTCGCCTTAGCCGTCTTCGTGAAATCATCTGAGAAAGAAATGCCTGCGCGCGAGCGGGCCATTGCAGAGATTGCGCGCGCCGTCCATGACTTCTTTCTGTTTCAGCCGCAGTCCGCCTTGTGAGATTGTTTTGTCGGGCCGATGAATCCGATTTTCGGCCCGTGGCGTAAGTAAGGATGTAACGAAGCCGATTCAGCATCGCAGGTGTATGATTTCTGACAGATTTGTTTTATTTTTCTGCTATTGAAAGAACCTTCGATGTTGAAGGGTGTTGATATCAACCTATAAAAAAGGAGTGTACCCGCAAATGCGTAAAACCTTGATTGCATTCACAATAGCGATGGCCGTCACCTTAGGCTGCGTCGCCCCTGCAATGGCTCAGGCGATGGCTAAACAGAAATCGCTTTATTCGAGACTGGGCGGCAAAAAAGCTATCACAGCAGTCGTTGATCAGTTTGTCACAAACGTAGCTGGCGATAACCGCATCAACAAGTTCTTTGCAGATACGGTGAAGGACCCGAAGCGAGTCGAAAAATTAAAGACGAACCTCGTTGATCAGATTTGCAGCGCAACGGGCGGGCCTTGCAAATACAAAGGCAAGGACATGGTGACTGCTCATAAAGGAATGAACATATCGGACGCCGACTTTAACGCGCTGGTCGAAGACCTCGTGGCAGCGTTGGACAAGTTCAATGTTGGCGCAACTGAAAAGAACGAGCTTCTTGGAGCGCTCGGCGGATTGAAGCCTCAAATAGTCGGAAAGTAAATCAAAACCAGATTCAAGTAAAACGGCGGGAAGCGTCAGCGGCTCGGAGAAGCTGACGCTTCCCGATTTTTTTGTGTCTGCCTTTATTCAAGCTCTCCCGGAAACAAAGATTAGGTTATGATTCTCTTGTTGCGTGCTATACTATCGGGGCACGCGCCGGTTTAGTGGATGGAGGAAACGAACGCTTGAGAGTGAGGCTATTGCCAAGCAGCGCCGGGCGGGAGTCGCAGCTCCAATCTTTGACTTCCTTTGTGATCAATGACCGCCTGGCCATTGACGGCGGCAGCATAGGCTTTGCGCTTGAGCCTGATGAAATGGGCGCTATTCGCCACATCGTCGTCACTCATGCTCACTCGGATCACACGGCATCGCTCCCCATTTACATTGCCGAAGCATTCACCTTGCTCGATGGCCCAATTATCATTCACGCTACCGAGGAGGTGGTTTCGGCGCTCAGGGAGTTTGTTTTCAACGATCACATATGGCCCGACTTTCAAAAGATTACTCTTATGAATGGCACGGGGCCTA
>DATEKX010000223.1:0-6970 GCA_035277165.1 Blastocatellia bacterium
TATGGCCCGCGCGGCGTGCGAACGATGGCGAGTTTCTTTAATCGCATCGGAAAGATGCTTTCAGGAACTTATCGCGACGGGCGAGTCTATTTTTATCTCTCTGCGATTGGTTTGTTGCTGGCTTTGTGGCAAGAGGCAAAACAGGCAAAGCAAGGCGGCCTTGCAAAGCTGCTCGATGCGGCTCCTCGTCACGCGATAATCATCGCGCCGGTCGTTTATTTCCTTTTTTGCATGATCGACATTCAAGGCGGAGCCGACTTGATACCGCTCCTGCCTTTCGTTGCAATCTTCGCCGCTCTCGCTGTTGTTTACTTGCTCAAAGGCGCAGCGGCGTTGCTCGCGCGTATGCGGCCTTCGTTTAGCAGCGCGGCGATTTACGCATGGGGAAGCGCGTCAATCCTGGCCGTTATTCTTGTCATCAGCATAGGCGATCAGGTGTTATCCAAGCGCGATCAAAGCTTGAAAGCACAGGATACGGAAGTCGCGCAGATGGTTTCGTATTTGCAACCGGGCGATAAGCTATATGTGCACGGGCAAACAGAAATTCTGGTGCTGTCGGGGCTGACAAACGCGAGCAAGTATTATCTTTTAGATCGAGGCAAAGACGAATACCTTGATCGAATTCTCGCGGGCGGCTTCACCGGATGGTTGCAGACGTTGAAAGAAGAGCGGCCAAAAATAGTTGTGTTGAACAGAATGAAGACGCTGCTTCACAAGAATGAATTTTTTGATTGGGTTCGTGAAGACTACGTGATGCGCAGAGATCGTTTCTTTATCTACTATGTGAGGAAAGACGCGGCGGGTGACATCCCGGCTTCACAGGGCGGCGATGAGTTTGAAGAAGAGAATCAGTCACCTGATGATAATTGAGCCACGAATTGCACGAATAATTACGAATTGATACGAATGAAGAATTAGTGATTATTCGTAATCATTCGTGCAATTCGTGGCTGCTTTCAATATGGCGAACATAAAGCAAATGCTCAAAGAGGCTCTGAGGGTTCCAGCCGAATCCTTGCTCAAGGTCTATCTTGCCAGCTTGCCTGACGTAAAGTTCGTTCCTGAAAATATCAATCGCATTCTTGTCTTTGCATATCACGGGCTGGGCAACTTCATCATGTATACGCCCGCGCTTCGCCTGCTGCGCGAGCGTTACCCGAACGCGCGAATTGATCTTCAAGTCGGAAACAGCACGGGCTGCGAAGAAGTGTTAGCCGGAGCCAATCTCTTTGACAATGTTTACAACATCAAGTACTCGGCTGGACTGGGCGTGTGGGTCAACCGCGCGAAAGAGATTCGCGCAACCGGTTACGACCTGACGATAAACGAATTTCATTCTCACTCGTGGCAACTCGCCTTGCTCGTAGCCGCGAGCGGCGCGCCTTATCGTCTCGGCCATGTCACAAGCCCCGGCTGGACTGAAAGATTCAGCCGCTACAGCTTCATCTTCAACATGCCTGTTCGCATGAGAGAAGACGAGCACGAGATTGAACGTTATCTGGATTTGGTAAGGGCCGCTGATGCTCGAAAGATTAATCTCGATGAAGCTAAAACATTTATTCATTTGACGGGCGAAGACAGAGAGTTTGCAAAAAGCTTTTTCGATGTTGACTGCTCGGACAGAATCATAGGAGTGCAGCCGGGCACTTCGCCTGCGATGCGCTGGAAACAGTGGCCCGTTGAAAGGTATCGCGTAGTGATTGAGCGATTGCTTCAAGATCACGCCGATTCGCAAATAGTTCTGTTCGGGTCGCCCGGCGAGGCCGAAATGATAGAAGACCTCGCGCGGGGTCTCGGTTCACGCGTGTGCGTTGCGGCAGGGAAGACCACAGTCAAGCAAGTGGCCGCGCTCATCGAGCGATGCGATGCGCTCATTTCCAATGACAGCGGCTTGATGCACGTAGCGGTTGCCGTTGGCACTCCCGTAATTGCTATCTATGGGCCGACGGACATCAATCGCACTGCGCCGCTTGGGCCGGATCACAAAATCATCAGGCACGAACTGCCGTGCAGCCCTTGCTTCAAGCTTGAAGGCGACGGGCAAGTTCATGCCTGCTCGCATCACGACTGCCTGATGACGATCACGCCTGATGAAGTTTATCAAGTCATCAGCGCGAGTTCTGAGAAAGAAGTCAATTCACCGCAGAAGGTGAACTCTGTGTTTCCCCGGTAAATTGGGCAGATTCGCTAGACTATCAATGCACGCAGCCTGTAGAATGACGAACTTTTGGCGAAGAGATGAAATGTTTACCAGTAAAAGTGATCGCTTTTTTGATCTTTGTTTTCGCGGCGACAAAGGGGAGATGAAAGAGCGCGATGAGTAAAGCCCCAAGCATCAGCGTGTTCTTTCCCGCCTACAATGATGCCGGAACGATTGCGAGCCTTGTCGTGCTTGCCGACAGGACTTTGCGAAAACTGACTGACGATTACGAAATCATCGTCGTCAACGACGGAAGCGCGGATCATACTGCGCAAGTGCTCTCGGAACTTGAATCGGTCTACCCTCGACTCCGAGTCGTTCAACACCCGACCAACATGGGATACGGAAGCGCGCTGCGCACGGGATTCGCGAGCGCGACCAAAGACCTTATCTTCTACACGGACGGCGATGCGCAATACGATGTGAGAGAGCTTGAACTGCTCGTCCCGTTAATGAGCGGTGATGTTGATGTGGTCAACGGGTATAAGATCAGCCGCTCGGACCCGATGCACAGAATCTTTATCGGCAAGACTTATTGCTGGCTGATAAAGCTTGCCTTCAGAATAAAGATCAAAGATGTGGATTGCGATTTTCGATTAGTGCGGCGAGCCAGTTACAATCGCGTGCGGCTCTTTTCCACGAGCGGCACAATCTGCGTTGAGATGGTTAAGAGCTTTCAAGATGCGGGGCTGCGCTTTGCAGAATGCCCCGTGCATCACTATCATCGCGCTTACGGCAAATCCCAGTTCTTCAATTTCAAGCGGTTGTTCAAAACATTCAAAGACCTGAGCCGGTTATGGTGGCGGCTCGTGGTCAAGCGTCAGGCCCAACTGGCTAATATGGATGAAGGATGAGGGATGATGAATACCGCGCGATGTATGACCTCGAAGAGCGCCTGTGGTGGTACGCAGGGATGCGCGAAATTACCGCATCATTGCTTGATCGAAAGTTTGCGCGATACAGCAATCCGCGTTTGTTAGATGTCGGATGCGGCACAGGTTTTTCGCTTTGCTGGCTCCGCAAGCGATACGAGTCTGAACAGGCGTTTGGCGTTGATCTTTCACCTCATGCAGCAGAATTGTGGCGACTGCGCGACCTCGACACCGTTGCGATTGCAAGCGCGACCGGCCTGCCTTTCAACGCGAACGAATTCGATCTCGTGACCTGTTTCGATGTTATTTATCAACTCGACGCGGACGGCGCGCGCAAGGCCGTGGCGGAAGCTCACAGAGTCTTGAAATCGGGCGGATGGTTGTTCATTCGCGAGCCTGCCTATGATTGGATGCGCGGCGCGCACGACATCGCAGTTGGCACCAGACATCGTTATACGCGCGGCGAACTGAAACGATTGCTCGCATCAGTTGGCTTTGACGTAGGCCGAGCTACTTATGCCAACACTCTGCTGTTTGGCGCAGCCGCAGGGCATCGCCTGCTTTCCAGAATCAAGGGCGAAGAGTCGTCTGACGTGAAACCAGTTCCTCAGTTGTTGAACACTATTTTCGAGCGCGCGCTCAAACTCGAATCGCGGATTGTGCGCCGCCTCTCATTCCCGTTCGGGCTGTCTGTGGTCGCCCTCGCAAAAAAGAAATGATCCGCATGTTGAAGAAGCGCTTTGACGTGATTTTGATGGCTCTGGTCATCGCGAGCTTTTTGGCGCTTGCGGCGCAGGGACTTGCCAGCGTTCCTGTGCCCGACACGGATGAATCGTACATGCTCCAGGTGTCATACGAGATGATCTATCGAGGGAAGCTGGCGCAACCCTTTAGCCGTTATCTGGGCGGCAACATCGAAAACAATTTGCATTCGTTCACTCCGGTCTACTTCGTGATGTTGAGCGGGTTTTTGAAACTGTTCGGCTGGGGGATTCTGCAAGGCCGCGTTTTCAATTTAATCACGGCAGCTTTCACGCTCATGATGATTTTTATCATCGGTCGCAAGATGTTCAACTGGCGAGTCGGATTGACTGCCATCATTCTGGTCATATCCGACATTACTTTTTTATATCGCAGCCGGTTTTTGCGAAACGATTACAGCGCCGCGATGTTTGCCCTTCTCGCTTTTTACTTGTACGAAGAGGCAGAGAAGCGAAAAGACTGGCGCTGGTTTATGGGAAGCGGTCTTGCGGCAGGAGCTGCTTTTATGTCGCACACGACGGCGCTTTATATGATTGCGGCAATCTGCGCGCTGATGCTTTTCAGGCGAGGGTGGCGCATCATCAAGGCGACCAGTTTTTATCAGTTCGCGCTCGGCGTGTTCATCGTGTCGGCTTACGAGATCATTTACGACATCATTGATTTTCAAAACGTCCTTCTGCAAAATCGCGGCGACAATCGCCACTTCAAATTGTTAAGTAGCACGGGATGGCTCAAGAACCTGCGCCACGAAACTCGCCGGTATGATCTATGGAATCAAGGCGGGCTGATGTATCCGGGTGTCCCGCGCACGCTGCTTTATGTGTTCCAGTGTCTCGTCGTAATCGCGTTCGTTTACCTTCTTGTCCGCGTCTTCTTTTACATCAAAAAAGGCGACGCGATCAGTGAAGCGCGCGTTCGCATATTCGTTGTTACAGCAGTCGCGGTGCTTTTCTTTGCAATCGTCACAAGCCAGAAAGCGATTTATTATATGGCGCACCTCGCTCCGTTGTTTGCTTTGCTGGTGGGCATCCTGATTAGCGATGGACTGGATCATCTCAAGCGATGGCGCTCTTTCGAGTGGAAGGGGTGGCGTGTGCCGCCGCTCGCTCATAAAGCTGCAATTGCAGTGATGTTGATTCTGGCGCTTGGGTTCAGCTACCAGTTGCTCAAGCAAACGAAGCGTTATCTGAATGAAGTGCGCAACCCTGATGCCGCTTCGTTTGAAGAGTTCAAGACGGCCCTTCGCAGTCTTGTGCCTGACGGCGTTTGCCCTGTCATCGTGCGCGACCCTGTGATGTGGCTCGCATTCCCTGAGCAGGACGAGTGCTTTGCGAACATTCAGGAACGAATGCGAAAAGTAATTGATATTGACGGCAAAGATTATGCTCTTCTTGTCAATCCGAAAATCGCCGAGCGATGGGTGACAAGGATTGCGAGCAACAATCATCATCTGTTGGGCGAGATGTCGAACACGCCTTATGGCAATCTGCAAATCTATTACACGGGAGTTGACCCGCGCTGGCTGGCGTTGAACCCTGTGCGCTATCAATTCTTCGGCAAACAGCGCGGTCATATTTCAGAAGCTCAGGTCGCCGATGCGGTGGAAGTCTGGTCGGCAAACGCTACGGATTTGAAACAATACGCAGGCGCGGCTGATATGACGATTGAAGCGGAAGGTCTCCTCATAGAAAAACAACATCGAGGCGACGGGGTGATTGCTTTATGCCCTATCGAGCTGAAGCCCGACACAATTTATCAAATTAATATTCAAGCGACTGCCGAAGGGAAACAATGGGCGCTGGTCGTAATTGACGACGATAAAGGCGAACGGCTTTGTTTACAGAAGCTGGAAGATATTGCAAAACCCGCCGCATTTGAAGGGTTTTTCAGATCATCGAATACAACTCGCGCGACTATAGCGTTGATGCCGCAAGCGAAAAAAACAGGGCCAGCGCACATTGCTCGGCTGAGCGTTCGCGAAATCGGGCCGGTTTATAAAAACTGATTCTTTTTTGCTGTTCCGAGGTGCGCTATAATGACGAACCGAGGTGAGCACTATGTTCTTCGATAAATCGCTAGTTGCAAGATTCGCATCATCCCTTGTTTTAAGCTTCGTGCTTTTAACTCCCTGCTTCGGGCAAGACCCATCTGGGCGGCCTACCGAGACTGCTCCGACGAAGCCAACCAAGAAACCGCCCAGGAAGCCGCCCGTCAAATCTGACCCCGGCCCGGTGACCGTAACGCTTACGATTTTGACCGACCCGCCTCAAAGCGAGGTATTCATCAACGGCGATAAACGCGGCGTGACCAATGCCGAGGGCAAAGTTCAGTTCGACCGGCTGTCGCTCGGTCATTACTCCATCGAAGTGCGAAAGGATGGATACAGCCCGATGCTTCGCGGATTTCAGGCAGGCTCCGAAGCGCCGACTCTGAAATTTACGCTCGCAGCGAATCTCGACAGCTCTGTTAAAGAGTTCGATTCGCTGATAGCGGCAGGCAAACTCACCGGGCCTGAAAGCCCAAACGCTATCGCAATAGTGAATGATCTTACCGGCAAGTTTCCAGACCGCCCCGAAGTTGTCCGCATGCGCGGCGTCCTTGCGACGAAGCTTATAGAATCAATCACTCCGACTATAAACACGACTGCGACGAACTGGCGCGCAGCGACGCGAGATGAAATCAGTCGCGCGCTCGACGCTGCAACGAACGCGCTTGTCCTAAAGAAAGATGACACGCGAATTCAATCCGAGGTCGCTTACTTGAAAGGCGCGCTTGCGTTGCGCGACTGGCAAAGCGCAAACGAATCGGGGCAGGCGCAGTCCGACCTTGCAGGCGCGCGGGCCGAATTCGAGAACGCGCTGCGATTTGCGCCGTCATTTGCAGCAGCCCAATATCAACTGGGCGTCGTTTTGCAATCAATGGGCGAAATCGGCGAGGCCGAAGCGGCTTTCGTCAAAGTCACACAACTTGAGCCTAGATGGGCACACACATTCGTTGCGCTTGGGTCTGCGTATCAAGCCGGGGGCAAATACAAAGAAGCGATTGACGCATATCGCAGAGCGATTGAACTCGATTCAAAGCAAGCAAAGGCTTATGCGGGACTTGGGCTTGCTCGCTTCATGAAAGGCGACAAAGA
>DATEKX010000224.1:0-5925 GCA_035277165.1 Blastocatellia bacterium
TAGAAGCGGCGCTTTGAGATGATAAGCGCCGCTTCTTTTTTATACTATTCTTAAGTATGTCCCTATCACTCAAGGGGTTCGTGAAATATTTCTCACCGTTTTCTCATTACTGAGTGATGGCACGGATTCAGCTATATCCAATACCAAAATTTCAGTCTGCTAATCATTCGAGTAGCTCGCGTTTCACCTAGCCATATTGATTACATTCACATGACATCTTTCATTCACTTTGACATAGACTCGACGTTTTTCATGTGAGCGGCAATTTTCAGCAGTGGGCTTTTTGTTTTCAATAACAACAGCTTATAAACTTTGCGCCTTCGGCCAGGGCATTTCGGCATCACCTTTGCCTTAACGTTATATAGCTTTGAATTTTCTCTGTCGCGCGTCGGCCCTCGGTAAAAGAGGAGTCATTGACGAGTAAAAATTATGAAAAAAAGTGGTTTCAGATCTCGCATGATCGGCCTGACGGCGATAGCGCTAATGCTTGCAGCGGCTTTCATGGCTATACGCGCGCTTGCCTTTGATTTCCATCTCAGCGCGCGCTTCTATCAGACAAACTGGTTCTACGCTTTGTGCGCTGCTGCTGTGGTATCGCTCGGAGTGGTCGCGTTTAGAATTCACGCAAAACGGATGAAATTGCGCGAGCGAAAGCTGGTTCGCCTCGTGTTAGAACGCACGCATCAACTCGAAGAGGCGAATCGGGCTTTGCAGCGGCTGTCGTACCTTGACGGGCTGACGGGCATAGCAAACCGCCGACGTTTTGAAGAAGTCCTCGATGTTGAATGGCGGCGCGCGCGGCGCGTTGGTGTGCCGCTCTCTTTGATAATGATAGACATTGATTACTTCAAAGCTTACAACGACGCTTATGGTCATCAGCGCGGGGACGATTGTTTGAAACAGGTGGCCGCGACTTTGAGTAATTCCGTACAACGCGCGGGCGATCTGGTAGCCCGCTACGGAGGTGAAGAGTTCGCCGTGATCCTGCCTGAGATAGATGCAAATAACGCGGCTGAAATGGCTGAGATGTTGCGCGAGCGAATTGAATCGCTTGAGATTCCGCACGAAACACTTTCAGGCGACTGCGTTCTGACAATCAGCGTGGGAGTAGCGACAATCTATCCTCAAAAAGAACTTTCGACTATTTCGCTGCTATCGGCGGCAGATCAGGCGCTGTACCGCGCGAAGTTTGAAGGACGCAATCAAGTTCTTATTTCAGACTCTTTTCACTTATCGAACTGAACAACTACAGATTGAGAATGTGAGATTTCAAATTTGAGCTTTGAGATTGATCTTGTCTGTGGTTTCAGCATCTGGCCCTCGATCAACTCCGACGCCATGACGGAAGACCATTTCGCCTCCGAGCCAGCCCGATGCGAATATAAACATTACTCCGAGCAGCGATAGCAACACAGGGATCGTCAGGCTCCCATCAACTATCCGCGAGCCTCTGTCGGTTCGCAAATAGAAGCTGCCCGCGAACACCAGCAGCGCAAACAGATTCAAACGCGCATGCCAGTTTGCTATCTTTGACACCTTCTTGTCATTAATCGAAAAGTAATCAATGATGCCCGGCACTGCCGCAAGCATGCCTCCCGCTATGCCGCCCGCCAGCGTGTAAAACGCTACCGTTTCCCAAACATAATCGTTCGTGCCGAAGTAATAAATCAAATCTGCGATCAGCGAAAACGTCCAGAGCGCGAATGGAAACGGTATGAGCATCGGGTGAACGGGGTGGCTTCCTATTCTTGCGGGAGTCTTCATAAACCCCTCCTTGATTGTTTGTGAATAATCAGGCTCTCACACATACGGCAATCATCAAAGCCCTGAACAAATATTTCATCAAGGGTGACGAAAAGCAAAAGGCAGAAAGGCGAATCGCCTTTCTGCCTTTTGATGAACAGGCAATGTCTTTACTCTTATTTATTCATTGCCACTTTGGTGTTTATGTCGCGCGCCATCTGTAGATGCTCGCGGAGCGTGGGCAAGGTCTTCGCGGCCCAATCCTTCAAGTCCGTGTCTTTGGACTTGGTGGAAGCATCCTCGAATTCCTTCACCGCTTTGGTGTGATCTTTGACCATCAAGTTCATGAACTCGCGATCAAAGGCAGCGCCCGAAAGCTTTGATAGTTTGTCTTTGCTTTTCATCATGGCTTTTTCATCCTGTGGAACCATTACGCCTTTTTGAGAAGCCAGTTGTGTCAACTCACCATTAGCTTTCGTGTGATCATCAACCAAACGTTGCGCGTACTGTTTCACTTCTTCGCTTGAAGCTTTATCGACGGCAAGTTTTGCCAGTTCTACTTCCATCATTCCGTCCTGTGCTGTTTCCATGACGAATTTCTTATCGCTGGAACTTAGCATAGAAGCGTTGTCTTTCTTCATCGAATCGTGTTTCATCGAATCGTGTTTCATCGAGGCGTCTTGCGTCGTATCTTGCGCGAGTCCCAGCGATGCAAATAGCCCGACAGTTAACATTGCTACAATTACCATTACCCTTTTACTCATTACTCTTCAATCCTTTCCAGGGAAAATTCCTGCATTCAAATCACACTGTCCCGGTTTAGTGTGAGGAACTAGCGCCGAGCAAGCTGCCAACGCTAATGTTGCCTTGGTGTGAGACGCTATTGTTGTCAAGGACGCGCGAAAACGCTGTGCTGAGGCGTTTAATCAAGCGCTGCGTTGCTCACAGTTATTAGCGGCAATAGCTGTGCCATCCGCGCTCGATTTAGAAAATTAAGGGTGAAGCGTGTAGAGTGAAGCAGATTTTTTTACGCTTGCATACGCAGCGATCTGATGCCTATGTAAGTCAGCCTGATGTTCGTCATCCTGTGAGGCGTGGTGTTGACGCCGATGGTGATCAGGTCGCCGCTGATCAAGCCTTCGGTCTTCATAGCCATCAGGTATTCGAGCATATTATCTTCCGGGCTGAGGTGTTTAAGGTGATCAACACTTACCGGAAGCACGCCGTTTTTCAGGAGCGCATCAATTTCCTGCAAGATAGAATGAATCAATTCTCGATCTATCATCGTTTTTTCATGAGCAGTGGCTCTTGTCTCCGATTGCTATTTACGCTACAGAAGTGTGAGAGCCGTCGAATCGCCGTTGATATTACTACAGGACGTTCGGCACTTTGAAGCTCCACAAGTGGTATCTTGTGAGGTCCCACCGGCTACCACTCAGACCGGATGGCGTTCTGCCCTATTGCAGATGCAATAAGACTATACTGCACGCATATTCCGGTCAAGGTGGTCTCAGTTGAATAGCCGGAAACTTCCATTTGTCATTTGATCTGGACGCTTAATGGTCTATGATGATTGTTTCGGTGTAGGCAGTCCGGTCCGATTGAGGTTGTTTGAACCAGAGGTAATAAATGATCTACACGCCCAAGCCAATCGTTTTGCGCTGGCTCCAAGTTGGCAAGAGAGAAGGGGCAACACATATGTTGCTGGTGGAAGACTCTTTGGCTGATGAAACTATTCCTGTGTACGTCGCCCAGGGTGAAAATCTGGATTATAAGATCAGTCGCTTTAACGATGCGCGATTAACGCATGTGGTGGCGGTCTTTGACCTGTTTTTGAACCTCGAAAAACAGTTGGACACGGTTTACCCCTGACTGCTTTTCTCAACTAATCAGCAAGAACGAAATACAAGCAAGCCGACAAGCAGAGCAAGCAGGACAAACGCGCCTATCTGCTGTGAGCGAGAGAAACTCATAAGATGAAGTGATGGGAGCGGATGAAGCGATGCGCTTTCACTTACTTCTTCCTATCTCATCGCTTCACCCTTTCACTTTTTTGCTGCGTGATTGCAAACGTAATTAATCAGCGTGCGAATGGCGACGCCTGTCGGGCCTTTAGCCAGGTAAGCTTTGCGCTCGTTCTCCCAGGCTGTGCCCGCTATGTCGAGATGCACCCACGGAGTATCTTCGGCGAACTCGCGCAAGAACCAGGACGCAGTGATAGTGCCCGCGTAACGGCCTGCTGAGTTTTTGATGTCCGCGATGTCGCTCTTGATTAAATCGCGATAGTCGTCATCCATCGGCAATTGCCAGAACCGCTCTCCTACTTCGCGTGCAGCCACGCGCACTTCATCTACAAAAGCCTGATCGTTGCCCATCACGGCGACGTTTATGGGGCCGAGCGCGATTGAGACGGCTCCGGTCAGAGTCGCGAGATCAATTATCTGAGTCGCGCCGATTTTGCGAGCATAGGTTATGGCGTCGGCCAGAATCAATCGCCCTTCGGCGTCTGTGTTTATTACTTCGATGGTCTTGCCGCTCATCGCGCGCAGCACATCGCCCGGCTTATAGGCGCGGCCCGACGGCATGTTTTCTGTCGTCGGCATCACGCCTATGACGTTGATGCGCGGCTTGAGCTGGGCAATTGCGCGCATCGCCGCAAGCGTCGCGGCAGCGCCCGACATATCGTACTTCATCTTTTCCATGCCTTCGGCGGGCTTGATAGAGATGCCCCCCGAATCGAAGGTGATTCCCTTCCCGACTATCGCAACGACATCGGCGTCATTACCCATAGGCTCGGCTTCATCCGGCATATAGCGCAGCACGATGAGCTTCGCAGGTTCATCCGACCCGCGCGCGACTCCAAGCAGCGCGCCCATTCCAAGCTCTTTCATCCGCGCTTCATCGAGCACATCTATGTCGAGGCCAAACCGATTCGCCGTTTCCTTCGCGCGCTCGGCCAGTTCCGACGGCGTGAGCGTATTGCTCGGCTCGTTCGATAATTCGCGCGCCATGTTGACGGCCTCGGCGATTATGCGTCCGCGTTCGACTCCGCGCGCCAGTTCGTCTTCCGAGCCGCTCTCGGCTGAAAGCAGCAAAAGCTCATCAATTCGCCGCTCCTCTTTGTTCTCGGTCTTGTACATGTCCGGCTCGAACAGACCTATCAACGCGCCTTCGGTTGCAGCCTGTGCGCTCTTTCCCAGGTCGAGTTGCGAGCGGCGAAGTATTGCCATCGAGCGAGCGCCTTTGCTGCGCAGGAACCTTGCGGCGCTTCCGGCCATGCGCCGCACTGCATCAAAGGAAAACTCTTCGCGCTTGCCCGCGCCGACAAGCAGCAGCCTTCGCGCGCGAATGTTTCCGGGCCGATAGATATAGACCATATCGCCTTGCTTTCCGCGCATCTCATCTGTGCCGAGCATCTCGCTTACCATGCCGCCCGTGCGCTCGTCTAATTCATTGAGCGCGCCCTCGCTAGCCCGTTCGCCTTCGTAGATCGTAATGACGAGCGCATCGGTTTCAACATCGTAAAATTTTTCAAACTCTGCTTTAACTTCCATCTCTTCTCCTTACAGGGGAGTAAGCGGTAATAAGTGAGGAGTAAAAATCCAACAGCTCTGTTTTTTACCTCTTACCGCTCACTCTTTGCTTCTCGTCTTCATCATCGCGCGCGCTTCGCGGTCGGCTTCGCGCCGTTTTTCAGTCTCGCGTTTATCATAAAGCTTCTTGCCCTTTCCCACAGCAAGCTCGACCTTAACTCGCCCATTCTTGAAATACATCTTCGTAGGCACGAGCGTGAGTCCTTTCTCTTGAGCCTTGCCTGACAGACGGTCTATCTCTTTTCGATGCAGAAGCAATTTGCGCGCGCGCGTAGGATCGTGATTTTCGCGGTTGCCGTGACTGTAGGGGCTTATGTGCGCGTTCATCAACCAGGCTTCGCCTTCGCGTATCAATCCATAACTGTCTTTGAGATTGCAGCGTCCTTCGCGAATGGATTTCACTTCTGTGCCCGCCAGCGCGATGCCGCATTCGTGCGTCTCAAGTATGTGGTAGTTATGGTAGGCTTCTCGGTTAGTCGCCACGACTTTATCACTAGACATATGACCACAGAGCGCAAGCTTCGATAAACCTCTTAATCGCGTCACAAACAAGTGGGACGCTCGCGCTCAATTCGGATAGAAATATATC
>DATEKX010000225.1:0-18838 GCA_035277165.1 Blastocatellia bacterium
CTGCCCGAATGGTCGTAAGACCATGACAGATCATCGCCTGTCGGCGATTCGGGCAGGGACAAGCCCTGCCCCTACCATGCCTGTCAACCGACTTTGTTACAGCCATGAGCCAGTAACCAGTGCCCGACCATCAGCATAAGAAACTTTAAGGAGCAATGACTGCACAGCACACAAGAGATAATAGAAGTTGACGAAGCGCGACCAGTGCAGGCTCATATTTTTCAACGCGGGCTTGCGATTGCGCTCGTTGTGCTCGTCGCGATTGGCGCGGGTATGTTGTGGTTCTACTGGTGGGGCCGCGACCTTCATCGCTTCACTCAGTGGATTACCGCATACATAGGTCTATACATCGGCCAGTTTGGAATGTATGCGGTGGCGTGCTGGGTCGCGCTCAAATGGCGCAAACCCTCTTCGCGCGCCGTCGAGTGGTTGAGAATCGGTATCATCATATTCTTCGCCGTCGCATTTCGCGCAACGCTCGTGCCCGAGCGACCTTATCTCTCTTCGGATGTTTATCGCTATGTGTGGGACGGACACTTGCAGGCACAAGGCATCAACCCGTATGTCTACCTGCCGGATGCCCCGGAACTGGTTCCCCTGCGCGATGAAGAGAGATTTCCCGACATGGTCAAGATCTATCCCAATATGAGCTGGCTTCATCTGCCGACTCCTTATCCGCCCGCAGCGCAAGCCATTTACCTGCTCGTTTATCTCATTCATCCGTTGAATGTCACGGCATTCAAAGCGGCAACGCTCGCATTTGATCTCTTAACGATACTCGCATTGATGTGGGCGCTCGGTCGCGCAAGACTAGACCCTGCGCAGGCGATAATATTCGCGTGGCATCCGCTGGTGATTTTTGAAGGCGCTCACAGCGGCCACATCGAATCGGCATTCATGACGATGTTTGCTTTCGCGCTGGTGGCGTGGGTATACAAAAAACATGCGCTCACGGGCATAGCGCTTGCGCTTGCGACGCTCATCAAGTTTTATCCCGCGCTGGTGCTCCCCGTTTTTCTGAGATCGACGGAAACCTCAAACGATTCGCGCGACGAAGCCAGTTCCACATGGATCGGTAAAATCCGTTCGTCGCTTTTAAACAAAGCAAATCTCACGATGCTCGGCTCGTTTGCAATTACTATTGCCCTTTTCTATTTGCCGTACGCGCTATCAGGCAAATCGGGAATCGGCTCGCTCGCAAACGAGTTTCACGAAGAGGGCTTCACAGGAAAAGGCGTGCGATATTTTCTGCTCGCAATGGCCCACGAGGTTATACCTCTGTCAACGAATGCATATCTGGTTCTGGGCGCTGTGTTGCTTTCTGCGTTTGCCTTGTGGTGGGCGATAAGAGAAAAGCGCGATGTAGTAGACGTAGCTCGCGGGGCAGCAACGCTCATCACTGTTTATCTGATTCTCAGTTCTCCGCACTATGCGTGGCACTACGCGTGGCTACTTCCGTTTCTGTGCTTTGCGCCGCGATTGGGATGGATTTATCTGGCGGGCGCATCGGTCTTCATGTACCTGTTGTGGTACGTGCCGACTGTCTATCCTGATATGCCCGTCTGGCTCGGCCTTGCTATGTTTGTCCCCGCTGTGGCTTTGCTATTTTGGGAAAGGTGGAAACCTGAAAGCAGAACGCGGAACGATTGGCTACAGAAATTCTAATTCATCATTCCGCGTTCTGCGCTCAGAAATCACTGCACGCTGAAATCAATCTCTTGCCGCGCGATGCGGTTGCTGTCTTTCTTTCTCAGCTTATCTATAACGGTCAGCTCAAGCGTGTAATCACCCGGCGCGAGAGCGCGAAGCTGCAAGCCGCCTCCTGCGACAATTCGGGCAGGCGGAGCGCTGCCTGCTCCGGCTTCCACTGCGCGAGGCGGGCCGCTAAAGACAACCTTTGCGCCATTCAATACTCGTAACCTCATCTCTAACTGCGGCTGATTGCTCTTGCCTTCGGTCTGCGCATTGTAGATGACCATGCTGTAGGCAAGGTCGCTGCTGCGATTGAAACTCCTGTGAGCAAGAGTGCTGCCCTCTCCTGTCTTGCCCTGCTCGACAGGCTGCCCGCTTGTAAAGATGCTGCTTGTCGCCAGACGATCCGCTTTCATGTTCGGCACTTCAAAAAGATCATTAGCGGTTCCTATAAGCCCTGATTCCTTGTTGCGCACAAACAGTTTCACCTGATACAGGCCGGGCTTCAGATTCAGCTTGCGCGTTACGACAAGCCCCTGCTTGAGCGACGCCTCGTAAGTCTGCTGCCTGAGGTCGAGGTGGAGGTCATTGGCGAACTGGTCAACAGGTTTTCCGTTCACGTCAAATATGTACCCGACTTGCTCAAGCACTGCTTGATGCTTGTCCTCTACTTCTCGAAAGGTGAACCGGCTCACATCTATGTGAAGCGTGATGTTTACGACGGCTTCGCCTTTTGGGCCGTCAATGTAGAACGGAGTGAGCTTAAGGTCTATGTCACGCCGGACGAGAGGTGAAGTTATTGCTTCCATAACATCCGCAATCTTCGGGTCGAATCTGGGTCGAGCATCAGGCTTTTCGCTCTCTGCGAGGTAGCCCTTTCGAGATGTGACCGTAAGATCAGGCCGGTCCCGCACCACCACTTTAATCTTATGAAACTTCCCATCCCATCGTTTCGAGTCCGGCTGGAAGCCGAGCATATAGTATTGAGAGTTTTCATCGAGAAGATTGTTTAGACCTTTGATGATGTCGTTGTTGTTGCCGAAGAATTTCCCTCCCGTCTCTAAAGCGATTTCTCTAAGAGTCGCCTGAGCTTCACGTCTATTAATCCGGCTCGTGCTTATCACCCCCAAAGTGTTTTCAGGGTCGGCAATAGATCGCTGATCGTTGAGATCAAAACCATCAGCCGCATTTATTCCGTCGACGACAAGCCCGGCGGGATCAATCGAATAAAAGACCACGTTGGCACGCGCGGCAAGCGCCGTCGTGCGAGCCAGATCGATTGTCGTCTCAGTGCTATAAGGATTGAACCCCTGCGATATGAACATGGTGATTTTGCGCCCCGGCAGTTTGCTCATGGCTTTGACTACATCCTTCAACCTCTGCAGAGTTTCGCGCACATTGGCAGCTTCCAGGAGCGGCGGCAAAGCCTCTGTTAAATAGAACGGTCGCAAGCGATTGATAGCCTGACTAAGCAGCCTGCGATCAGCAGTGAATTGCTGTAACAAGCCTGAGCCGCTGCCCGTCGAAATTATCAACACCAGATCGCCCGGCTTCATCTGATGATCTATAAAATCTTGGAGCATCTTGCGCGTGCTATACATGCTGCTGGGGTTCATATGAAGTGTGTCAATGACGAAAGCCACCACCCGATGAAGTTCCCCGGCTGTTATGGCCTGCGGCAAAGAGGCGGTTTGCCCAGCTTCCTTGTTTCCTTCAATTCGCAGATTCTTCGCTTCTTCATAAGAAAAGTTGGTTATAAGCTGGGGCTTGCCGTTGTCGTATAACTCGAAGTCTTCGCGCTTGAGGCCGCCGACAGGTTTATTGTTTTTGTCCGTCACCAGAACATCTATTTGAACAAGCTCGCTGCGCAGTTTTATTGTGTCCTGATCAGAATTTTTCTTTTCCTGCGACAACGCTGTGATAAACGAGTTGGAAACCAGCACCAGTGTGATGGTTAAAAGAAAAGCAATTTTATTTATTTTCATGTGAACCTCTGATATGTAGAAGATAGCTCTTATCCTGTTAGCATCAGTGAATGGTTAGGCGTGATGCTTAGAGTCAAACCCCATCGCTTCTATTCAAAATATATCACTAAGCTTACGAATTAATCAATTAGCGCGAATAGCCGCAGTAAGATTGAATACCTGAGAAGCAATGCGGGGGCAAGCAAGCATCTTTTGATTAATGGTCACGCTGGCTTGCTAACCGCACGAGCACGCGATAAAAACTTAACCTGAGATAAGCGAAGCAAACCGAGGAGATGAAAATTTGTCATCCATAAACGATTCCTTTGATTTCGATTTCAACGAGCGCAGCCTTGCAGGTCGCGTCGTACTTATCGCAGGCGGCAGTGGCGGCCTTGGAAGCGCGACTGCAGCGCTGCTGGCCCGCGACGGGGCTACGGTCGTGATCGGATGCCGCGAAGACCGCAATCGAGCCGATGCCTTGAAACAGGTTCTGGAAGCCGCATACCAGGCGACAGTCCATCTGGTCGAAGGCGACATCACAGACCCCGCCGCGCGCGCGCGCTATATCGAAGCCGCTGATTCGATTTCTGATGGGATTTACGGATTCGTCTGTTTCACAGGCGACCCCGCGCGCGTGAAATCCGATGATATGACAGACCAGGACATGCACGATTCGATGGAGAACAATTACATCGCGCCCGTTCTGCTTGCGCGCGAAGCAGCGAGGCGAATGAGCGAGCGCAGAACCGAAGGCGCTATCGTTTTGCTTTCAACCATGCAGGCAGTGGCGCCTTTTGAATCGAGCATCAACTACGCAGGGCCGAAGACTGCTTTAATTCAGGCGGCAAAAATATTGGCAAAGCAAAATGGCGGCCCCGGCGGTGTTCGTGTGAACGTCGTAGCGCCCGGTGTGAACCGCGCAGGCATGGCCGTCAAGTCCATCGAATCCGGCAAGTATGATTTTTATATCGAGCAAAATATTATCCCGCGATTCGGTCGGCCCGAAGATGTAGCTCGCGTGATCCGTTTGCTTGTCGAGCCTGACAATTACATCACGGGCCAGGTCATCACGGTTGATGGCGGCCTGACGCTTCGCCGAGATCGCGGGTAAGGGCCGTAAAGTTATTTGTTCTTGCTCGTCGGTTCAGGAGCAGGAATGGCTCGCCCTTTCTTGATCGGGATGTTGAGGTTTTCATCCGCCGATTCATAAAAGATGCGACCTTGCATCATCTCGTCTGTTGTCTTTTCTCCCCAGTGCACTATCTGTTGCGGGTCGGGATTGAACTTGTTTTTCGCGCTGTTGTCATAAGCCCCGACGTATTCAACCATAGTTCCCTTTGGCACGCGCATTGGCTCTGTCAGCATATAAACGCGCTGCCAGTTGAAATCGTATCGCGGAACTTCGAGCACTGTCTCTTGTCGGCCATCAGGATAGGTGAACTTCATTGTGTAAGATTTGCCGCGCAAGTGCATGTGCACGTGGAAAAATCTGATCACCGCATCCGTATCAAAAGTCTTTTTAGCGACCAGCGTATAATTTTCATCGCCTGCCGGAATTTCAACGTCCTTGCGATCACCGAACAATACTCTCAAATTTTTCTTGATCACTCCGTCGGCAAAGTAAATCCCGACCGAAGTCTGATCAATCCTCTCTTCTTCGGTCGGCGCGTAGTGAACCTGAATGCCGAGTCGCATTCCTTTGGGGATTCGCACGCCTGTTCCTTCGGGAAGCATCACTCCGTCAACGCCCGGTGCCCACCCGGCTATCATTATGGTGCCGCGCGCGCCCGGATCGAAGTCCCCCGCGATATAGCCTTCTGCCGGAGCCTTGAAGCCCGGAGGAACGATGTGCGTGTTGGCGTGATGCACGGCTTTCAGGTTGCCCGGTCGAGTATCAACAGAGCGAATCCACGTCTCTTCGGGAAAGACATAATCAAAGACGAAGAAGACGTACTGGTCTTTCTGGCTCGGCTTGATCGTGTAAGGTCGCGCGACTTTGACCAGAAGATCAGGCTCGCCGTTTTTCCATTCATTCTTCCAGACGCGCGGCGCGGGCAGGTCTTTCGCATCCCCTTTTGGCACGCCGCTGTCTACCCATTTTGTGATCGTAGCAATCTCTGCATCTGTCAATCGCGGATCGTTGTGATAGCGCCCGACCACGCCCGCAGCGTGAAAAGGCGGCATCTCGCGTTTAACGACTTTCTCTTTGATCGCGCGCGCCCAGGGCCGCGCCTCTTCGTAAGTGGCCAGAGACATCGGAGCCATTCCGCCCTGGCGATGGCACTCTTCACATCGTTTCTGCAGGATGGGCGCGACGTGTTTGGCAAAGGTGACCGCAGATTTTTCTTTAGAATAAAACGCGAAGCAGAACAAGCAAGTGACGATGAAAGAGAGTGCCAGTTTCATATTTGTTTTCCTTTCTGAAACGAAACCAAATAATAACTATTCGTAAACATTCGTGCAATTCGTGGCTCTTATTTGGAAGGTAAAGCAGAGGGGTGATTAAAGAGATACGGATTGTTCGGCCCAGAATTGAAACTCGCGGTGCTTGTGCTCTTCGGCCTTAGCCAAAAACTCGCCGCTCGCCACAAGTCTCAGGTGATCGTAGATGCGAGCGCCAACTTCATCAATCGTCTCTGTGCCGTCAATCACTCCCCCGGCTGAAAGATCGAGGTCGCGCGACATGCGTTCGTAGACCGTCGTGTTCGAGGCCAATTTGATTACAGGCGCAATGGCATTGCCTATCGTAGTGCCGCGCCCGGTCGTAAACACTATGACGGTCGCGCCCGAGGCAACCAGACCCGGCGTAGACTCTTGATCGTAGCCCGGCCCCTGCATCAAATTGATCCCGCGACTGCCCGCTGTTTCGGCGTATTCGATAACGCCTTCGATGCGGGTCGTTCCTGCTTTTGAAATTGCGCCGAGCGATTTGATCGTAATGTTGAGCAGACCGCCTTCGACGTTGCCGGGGCTTGGATTCTGGTTGAGCACTGCGCCGAATTTCGACGCGTATTCTTTGTACCAGTCCACCATGCGATAAACTGCGCGGCCCGTTCCGGCATCTTTCGCGCGGTTGGCAAGTATATGTTCAGCGCCGCAAAACTCCGGCACTTCGGTAATCAAAACCGTCCCGCCTGAACGAACCAGCAGGTCTGCTGCGCGCCCAAGCGAAGGGTTGGCCGAGATGCCCGAAAAACCGTCAGACCCGCCGCACTTCACGCCTAATACAAGCTCGCTTATGGGGAACTCTTCACGTGTGGCGAGGTTTACTTCCGGCAACATGTTCTCGACTTCTTTCAGCCCTCGCTCGATGGCTGCCTGAGTCCCGCCTGATTCTTGAATGCCGATCTTGGCAACAGGTTTGTTGAAAGATTTCTCGCGCCTGAGCAGATACTTTTCAACATAAGCGAGATTCGTTTTCTCGCAGCCTAAATCCATCAGCACCACTCCGCCGACGTTCGGGTGATCGGCGTAATTCGATAGCGTCCTCAGCATCACTTCGATATTAGAGCCGTCCTGACATCCGCAGCCTTTGTTATGAGGAATCGCCACCACGCCATCAACATTCGGAAACTTCTCGCGTTTGTACAACGTGAACTCCGCCATCATCGAAACCTGCATTGCCTCGTGGCTCGCGCACATGCTCGTCGGCACGATCAACACATAGTTGCGCGTTCCGACTCGACCGTCAGCGCGCCGGAAACCTGAAAACATGGCGCGTTCTTCTTCGGGGATGTACCGGGGCGGCGGCACATAAAGATCGTCCGGGAGATCGCGCACGATGGGCACATCATTCGACATATTATCGTGCGAGATCAGGTCGCCTTCGCGTATGCCGAGCGAAGTGCCGATTGGCTGTCCATACTGCAAAACGAACTGGCCCGCAGGGATGTCGCGCGTGGCGAACCGATGTCCGGGCGGAACCATTGCGTTCACGCGGATGATGCGATCATCGACGAGAGCAACTTCAAGCCCCGGCTCAGTCGGTTTTTTTACCACAGCCACGTTGTCTGTGGGATCAACTATGATGGCATAGTCTTTAATCGGCGAAGCCTGTGCAAGATTAGCGCTGGTCATGATTTTCTCTAGGCTTCTAAGACATCAGGCAGAACGAGTGACCTGACGTTCGGATGCAGGCGCACCCACAAACCGGGATTTTCATCTAGCTGCGCGGCGCGCTCCGCCGGATTATCAGAGATCTCTGTTTCAAGTACGCGCCTGAAACTTGCGCGCTTTCCGGGAGCGGTTCGCGCATCCACAATTGATTGTACTATTCTTCTCGCGCCGAGAATAGCAGCAGGGCCAAGTGTCAGAATATGTGTCGCGCGGCGACATTCAGCTTCGTCTGTTTCGTCGGCTGTGCTGCCTCCGGCTTTGAACTTGGAGCTGTGATGTTCGAGTATGCTGGAAGAGATTGGAATTACTCCCGCGACATCGCTTGCCGTCGCGCCTGAGCCGGGCTTGATGTATGCGAGATGAGATGCCGCGCGCGGCTCCGGCCCAAGTCCCAAAAAGAAAATATCAACGCCGCCCATAGATTGCATCTTCTCGATGTAGCGCGTCATCTCGCCTTCCGCGTCCGCCGCATCCGTTCGCATCGGCGTAAAACTCTTCACCTTTTTGAAGAAGGACTGGCCGAGCAGCCGCTCAAAGTCGCGCACAAAGCTGAACCCGTTCTTCATGCTCATCGGCGCAAGCCCGTCTTGAGTGAAGACGTGAAGCCGATTGAGCAAATTATCGCCCTCAGAGGTTCGAGCCAGATCGCCTAAGATGCGATGCAAAGCCTGCGCGCCGCGCCCGCCCAGCAGAATGATAACCAGATCGCCGTTTTTTTGGCGCGCTGCTTCTTCAATCTCTTCTAACATCGCGCGCCCGACGGCTTCTTCCGTTTCCAGCGCCTCATAACGGAGTTTCTGCGGAACCAGTCCCGGCTCTTTCAATGCCGTATGGCCCAGCCAGACGTTATTGCCGACTACTCGACGAGACAGGCTTTGCAAACCGGAAGCGGACACCACTTTTTCTCCTGACAAATGTTCTTGCCGTGATATAAAATGGTCAAACCATTTTAATGCGAAGAGAGACCATTTAACCACAGAGGCGAACGGAAAACAAGCGATTTCAATTAATCCTTTGGCAAATTCTATTTAGAGTTAAGGTTTTCTTGACAACGATAAAACGTTGGTGTTACACATGCTTCCCTGTTGTAAAATTGGTATTACCTTTATGTGGCTTTCAACTAACGCTTGAAGAAAAACTTCGAGATTGAGAGTATAGGGCTATCACTAAATTTCTCCCGAGAAAAGAATAAATCATGGGCTATCCTCTTTTAGAGTTGAATGGCAAAGCAGCGGTCGTGATCGGCGGCACTTCGGGCATTGGTCGAGCCATCGCTTACGGGCTGGCCGAAGCTGGCGCGGATGTCGTTGCTACTTCGCGGCGAATGGAACAGGTAGAGGCTGCGGCTGAAGGAATCGAGTTGCGTGGTCGAAGAACAATTCGCATCGCTTCTGATGTAAGCGACCGCGCCTCGTTAGAGCGCGTTTTAGATCGAAGCATCGAGGCGTTCGGCAAAGTAGACATTCTGGTGAATTCAGCGGGCCGAACGAAACGCGCTCCGACTCTCGATTATTCTGAAGATGACTGGAACGACATCATTGATACAAACCTGACGGGCACTCTCAGAGCCTGTCAGATCTTCGGTCGCCATATGATCGAGCGCAGCTACGGGCGCATCATCAACATCGCTTCGATTTCCACATTCGTCGGGCTATACGAAGTAGCGGCTTACTCGGCCAGCAAAGCGGCGGTCGGATCGCTCACCAAATCCTTAGCGATTGAATGGGCTTCACACGGAATCTGTGTCAACGCCATTGCGCCGGGAGTCTTTCCCACGCCGCTCAATCAGAAACTATTGAATGGCACAGAGCGCGGGCGCGAATTTATTCTGCGCACACCGACGAAAAGATTCGGCCAGGTTGAAGAACTTGCAGGAGCCGCAATCTTTCTGGCTTCTGAGGCGGCGAGCTTTGTAAACGGCGAGATACTCACTGTTGACGGAGGCTTGCTTGCAAGCGGGGTCAATCAATAAGAGGCTGTTTTGAAATGAAGCTCCGTAGGAGCGACCTGTTGACTCGGAGGTCGCTCCTACGGAGCTACAGAAAACTATCAACGACAATACTATAGACAGGTCGTCCCTAACGGGACTTCCAAAACCTGCTCTAAACCAGGCGCGGTTGTGTGAGGTGAGCAATGAGCGAAGTAAAAAAGGTGACCGAACAGGCATCTCTGGCCGCAACGGCTGCTCGGGCTGCGACAGAAAATGTTGGCGTGCGCCTTGGGCGCTATCGATGGGTTATCTGTGCGCTGCTTTTCTTTGCGACAACGATCAACTACATGGACAGGCAGGTTATAGGTCTGCTCAAGAACACGCTACAGGCAGACATCGGGTGGACAGAAGTCCAGTATAGCTGGATCGTCTTCTCGTTTCAGGCGGCGTATGCAATCGGGTTGCTGGTGGTCGGCAGGCTTATGGATTGGCTCGGCACGCGCAAGGGATTCTCGATTGCGATCATTGCCTGGAGCATAGCTGCGATGGGACATGCGCTGGCACGTTCTGTGATGGGATTCAGCATCGCGCGTTTCGCGCTCGGGCTTGGCGAGTCGGGCAATTTCCCTGCTGCGATCAAGACTGTTGCCGAATGGTTTCCAAAAAAAGAGCGCGCGCTCGCCACAGGCATTTTCAATTCAGGCACGAATGTCGGAGCGATGGTGACGCCGCTGATCGTGCCTGTAATCACACGCACATGGGGGTGGCAATGGGCCTTCATATTGATCGGAGCAGTCGGTTTCATCTGGCTTATATTCTGGCTGGCTTTCTATCGCAAGCCGCAAGAGCATCCGAAACTATCGAAAGCAGAACTGGAATACATTCAGAGCGATCCGCCCGATGCGGTTGAGAAAGTTCCGTGGTTGAAATTGCTCCCTCACAGGCAGACCTGGGCGTTTGCCCTCGGCAAATTTATGACGGACCCGATATGGTGGGTTTACCTGTTCTGGCTCCCGGATTTTCTTCACAAGCGATACGGCCTGGAGTTAAAGGATTTCGGCCTTCCGGTAGTGATAGTTTATGTCATCGCTGACGTAGGCAGCATCGGCGGCGGGTGGCTGTCATCAACTCTGATCAAACGCGGCTGGACGATAAACGCGGGGCGCAAGACGGCAATGCTTGTCTGCGCTTTATGTGTCGTGCCAATTGTTTTCGCCTCTCTGGCTTCGAGCCTCTGGGTGGCCGTGTTATTGATAGGGCTGGCGGCGGCGGCGCATCAAGGCTGGTCTGCCAACATATTCACGATAGCTTCGGACACATTCCCGCGCCGCGCAGTTGGTTCGGTCGTAGGCATCGGCGGGATGGCCGGAGCAGTCGGCGGGATGTTGCTGTCGCTACTGGTCGGCGAAATACTTGAAAAAACCGGAAACTACTTGCCTATATTTATTATCGCCGGATCGGCTTATTTGCTTGCGCTGCTCGTGATTCATCTGCTTGCGCCGCGACTGGAACCGGCCAGTCTTGACAGCGCAACGGTCTGATATTGAAATGGCAGGCGTGTTGAATATAAAAGCGAAAGCGGATTGTCGTTGGGACATGGTGAGTCTCGGCGAAGTGATGCTCCGACTCGACCCCGGCGAAGGGCGCATTCACACCACGCGCGCGTTTCAAGTGTGGGAAGGCGGCGGCGAATATAACGTCGCGCGAGGTTTGAAGCGTTGCTTCGGATTGGAGACGGCCATCGTGACTGCGCTCGCCGATAACCCAGTAGGTCGTCTCGTCGAGGATATGATCTATCAAGGCGGCGTTGACCAGTCGCACATTCGCTGGGTGAAATATGACGGAGTAGGGCGCGAAGTTCGCAACGGGTTGAACTTCACAGAGCGTGGATTTGGCCTGCGGGCCGCGCTCGGTTGCTCTGACCGAGGCCACACGGCCATATCGCAACTGCGACCGGGCGATGTTGACTGGGACGAGATTTTCTTACGCTCGGGCGCGAGATGGTTTCATACGGGCGGCATCTTCTGCGCGCTATCAGAGACGACGCCCGAAGTCGCTAAAGAAGCGATGCAGGCGGCCCGCCGCGCAGGCACGATTGTCTCTTACGATCTGAATTATCGCGAATCGCTCTGGAAATCAATCGGCGGCAAAACGCGCGCGCAAGCGGTCAATCGCGAACTCGCGCCGCTTGTTGATGTGATGATCGGCAACGAAGAAGACTTCACGGCGGCGCTCGGATTTGAGGTCGAAGGGCTGGACGAGCATCACTCGAAGCTCGATGTGAGTAACTTCTGCCGGATGATCGAGCGAGCCGTTGAGACGTATTCCAACTTCAAAGTTGTGGCTACGACTTTGCGCAATGCGAAGACAGCGACGACCAACGACTGGGGCGCAATCTGTTATTGCGATGGCGAGTTTCATCAAGCAATGCTGCGCGAGAATCTTGAGATATTTGATCGAGTCGGAGGCGGCGATTCGTTCGCTTCTGGATTGATCTATGGCTTTATGACGGAGCGCGAGCCGCAATGGGCTGTCGAATGCGGAGCGGCGCACGGGGCGCTTGCGATGACCACGCCGGGCGATACGACCATGGCGACGCTCAGTGAAGTCGAGCGCGCGATGAAGGGCGGCACAGCCCGCGTCGCAAGATGAGAGATCGAATGAACAGATCAGAAGTAATTCAGCAGATCATAGAAACAGGCGTGATTCCAGTAGTGCGCGCCGCTTCTGCCGATGAAGCGATGCGCGCCATTGATGCGATCAAAGAAGGTGGCATTTCGGTACTGGAAATCACAATGACCGTGCCCGGCGCTGTTCGCGTGATCGAAGAGGTAGCGGCGCGTTACGGGTCAGAAGCTCTGGTCGGGGCAGGCACAGTGTTAGATGCGGAGACTGCTCGCGCTTGCATCCTTGCTGGAGCCGAATTCATTGTCAGCCCTGCGCTCAACTTGGAAACGATTGCTCTGTGCCGTCGCTACGGCAAGGTCGTAATGCCGGGCGCGCTCACGCCGACCGAAGTTCTGGCAGCGTGGCAGGCGGGCGCTGATTTTGTAAAGGTCTTTCCCTGTGACAGCGTTGGCGGATCGAAGTACATCAAATCGCTCAAGGCTCCGCTTCCTCAAATTCAAGTCGTCCCGACCGGAGGAGTGACGCTTCAGACAGCCGCAGATTTCATCAAAGCCGGAGCGAGCGCGCTCGGCGTAGGAACAGACCTCGTGGATGTAAAAGCTTTGCGCGAAGGGCAGGGAAATTTGATTACTGAAAGAGCGCGCAGGTTTATAGAGATCGTTAAAGAATCGCGCCAGATATGATCGTCGCAACGGTCTGAGAGGCTGTTTGGAAAGAAGCTCCGTAGGAGCGACCTGTCTATAGTATCGTTGCCGATAGGGTTTATAGTAGCTCCGTAGGAGCGACCTCTGAATCAGTAGGTCGCTCCTACGGAGCTACAGATCATAATAATGCTGTTTTTAACTATAGACAGGTCGCTCCTACGGAGCTTCCAAAACAAGCTTTGAAATTATTTCTTCTTGCCCGGGCCGCCGCGTTGCGCCGCTGACTCAACGGGCGCTTCATCAGAACCAGTCTCTTCCGATTCCTGCGCTTTCTGCGCAAGCAACAGGTGGTCGCGCATGGCAAGACGCGCCTCTTCAGAGTTTCGATCTCGAATCGCCCGATAAATCTGCCGGTGCATCTCAGCCGATTCTTTCAGGTCGTGTGCGCGATTAACCGTCTTGCGGCGCACGTCGAACAGAATCGTCGCGACCATGTTCATCAGAGCCGTCAGTATCCCATTGCCAGAGGCGGCGGCAATCATTTGATGAAAGCGCATGTCGTGAACGAGGTATTGTTCAGGCTCGTCAAGCGATGCGTACATCCCGGCCAGTTCTTCTGCAATAGAGGCCATCTGATCGCCTGTTGCGCGCTCGGCTGCAAGCCCCGCTATAGCCATCTCAAGCGACAGTCGCGCCTCAAACATTTCTCCGGTAGTGAACCCGTGCAAAGCCGCCATCAACCGCAACGGACTGCTGTCGAGAGAGGGCGGCCCTTCGGTATTAACGACGAAAGTCCCCGCGCCTTGACGCGATTGAAGGATGCCGACGGCGGCAAGCGACCGTATTCCGGCTCGCAAGGTCGGTCGGCTGACTCCGAGCGACTTTGCAAGGTCTCGCTCCGGCGGCAAACGGTCGCCCGGTCGCAATTCGCCGTGTTGAATCATCTCCCGGAGTTGCGTGACAACTCCTTCCGATGTCGTAGCGCTTCGCTCCGGGTCAATAGCTTTAAATACGCTCTTATTTAAGTCGCCCATGCCTTTTGCACTGACTGCGCGCTAATTCTACCAGTTTTCCTGCTCGTAGTGATTATTTTCTTCAAACTTCGTAATTGAAACTTTCCGTCGCGCAAGGCGTTTGTTTATGGTAAATTAATGTAGCGCCCAAATCGCTTGAGCGGAGACAAGTTTTAGTGATCACCACTGCCGGGAAGCTCGAACAACTCCAGAAAACAATCGAGACTGTGATACGCGGTAAGTCCGATGTGGTCGAGCTTGCGCTTGTGACCATGCTGGCAGGCGGTCATCTGTTGATCGAAGACGTGCCCGGCGTCGGAAAGACCACGCTTGCTCAAGCTCTCGCGCGCAGCTTCGACTGCACTTTCCAGCGCATTCAATTCACTTCCGACATGCTGCCTTCCGATATTTTAGGTCTGGAAATATTCAACCAGCAACGAAGCTGTTTCGAGTTCAATCAAGGCCCGATTTTCGCCAACGTCATTCTTGCGGACGAGATCAATCGCACAACGCCGAAAACGCAATCCGCCCTACTTGAAGCGATGGCCGAAGGACACGTCACCGTCGAGCAGGAAACCTATCAGTTGCCTCGTCCTTTCATTGTGCTTGCGACGCAAAACCCAATCGAGCATCACGGCACGTACCCGCTGCCCGAATCACAACTCGACCGTTTCATGATGCGCGTGCGAATGGGCTACCCGGACATTGAAGACGAGAAGATCATACTGCGCCAGCAGACGCTCAGCTCTGCCGTAGATCGCCTTATGCCCGTCATGCACAGCGACGACGTGCTTGCGCTGCAACGCGAATCGCGCGAAGTCGCGGTTGATGAATCGCTTTTGGATTACCTGATTCGCATAGTGCGCGCGACGCGCGAGTCCGACATGCTTGATCTGGGCGTAAGCCCGCGCGGCTCGCTTGCTCTTTATCACGCGGCACAGGCGATGGCATTTATCGAAGGGCGCGATTACGTCATTCCTGACGACATCAAGCGGCTTGTTGTTCCTATATTCGCTCACCGCATCATAGTCAACTCACGTTTCTCTACCGGAATGCGCCGCTCGGATGAAGCCGAAGCAGCGCTGCAGGAAATACTCAAAACGATCAGCGTTCCCCTGTGAGGTGAATTATGAACCGACAGGCGTGGCGCGATTTCTTCATCACAGTATTTTTTCTCGGCATAGCTTTCATCATCGCATTGTTGAGTTCGGTCGCGGCTGAACAACGCAACACGAGGCTGGCAACAATCGCGGCGGCTGTCTCGCTCGTGCTTGCGTTGCTGGGCGCGCTCTACATCATCCCGCGACTGGCGCGCAACGTAAGACTGGAAATCCTTCGCTTCGCGATACGCACTACGGTAACGGTCGAAGGGCTGCTGTTTGTAGTCTGCCTGGTCGTCATAGGATTCGCAGCGTGGAACACGGGCAACAACCTGCTCTACTTGATACTGTCGGCGATGTTCGCTTTTCTGATAGCCGCTAATTTGATCGCGCGCATCTCGCTTGCAGACCTGTCTGTACAGTTGCGCTTCCCCGATCACATATTCGCGGGCGAGTCTGCCAACATCAACGTTACGCTTCTGAATCACAAGCGCGTGCTTCCCTGCTACAGCATCATGGTCGAAGCGCTGTCGGAATCGAAGGAAGACGACGACGCGGCGAAAAACAAAAAAGGAGATGAGGAGAAAGCGAAAGAGGAAGAAGAGACAGAAAAGCCGTCAGATAAAAATGAGCAAGGGCGACAAAATGGCGCAGTAGCGAATAAGAAATCATCGCACACGGCTGTCGCCTTATCTCCACTTTATCCTTCGCCTGCGCTGCCCATTGGCAGGCTCGCTTATTTCGTGCTGGTTCCTGCGCAGCAAAGCGCGCGCAAACGCATCGAGCGCCCCTTTGACCAGCGCGGTCGTTACCCGATAACAGGCTTTCGCATCTCGACCAAATTTCCGGCGGGCTTCTTCAAGAAATGGCGCAGGATTGACGCGACGGGCGAGATAATCGTTTATCCAAAGCCGAAGCCTCTGGATGATTTTTATCACACGCTGCCGATGCTTGCGGGGCGAATTCAAAGTCACGCGCGCGGTTCGGGCGATGACCTGTACGCCATTCGCCGCTACCAGTCTTCGGATCATATGCGCTACATAGACTGGAAAGCGACCGCCAAGTCCATGCAGATGATGGTGCGCGAGCATGCGCGCGAAGACGAGTGGCGATTGACAATTGTATTCGACACTTCAGCGCCGCCCGCTCCATCTGCGCGAATCACGTTTGGCAAAGACGCCGACGCGAAAGATAAAAAGTCTAAGCTCTGGCGCAGCAAGAAGGCGAAAGCGAAGGCCGAAAGCGAAAGCCGCGAGGCGCAGTTGAAAGAGGCGGCGGACGCTTTTCAAAAGAAGTTCGAGCGCGCAATCGTCATGGCCGCCTCGCTGGCCAATCATTTCACTACGGAACGCGCGGATGTCGAGTTGATAACGACCAACGAACAACACAACGTCAGCCCGGGCTCAGGCCACGACCAGCTTTACAAGATACTGCGTTCGCTTGCGACGCTTCAGCCTACCGTAAACCTGAGCCAGCCGCAGCAGGTTGAAAAAGCGAACAGCACTCGGCGAAAATTATTTCGCCGAGGCCGCCGCGCCCCACAAGAGCAAATAGCGCAGGATGATTCGATTGCCGCGAACAAATCCGATGACGGAGTTGCGTGGCGATTGCTTGACGAAGTGCCTATGCTTGGCGACGACCGCCGCTTCAAAGTTTTGATAACCTCTGCGGCAAAGGGCACGATTCCGGCCCATGTGTGGCGCAGTGCTCACGTAGTTTTTATGGACGACCTTTAAGGACTGATGGACACGTATTTTAGAACAACGTCCTACGCACTGGTCATAACGGCGTTTCTGGCGCTCGGGTTGACGGGCGAGCTTGACTGGATTTCCATTGTGCTCTACTCGGCAGTGGTTGCGGCGAGCCTCTACCGCGATACGCGTAAGAACGAAGCGCGCGGTATGAAGCGGTCGCGCTGGCGCCTGTGGCTGTGGCGCGCAGCGGCTTTCGCTTACGTGCCCTTCCTGTTTGTGGATGCGATGGTAGTTAGCAATCGCATACTCGCGCTCACACACATGACGTTGTTTGCTTCCGCAGTGAAGCTCTATCAGCACAAGCGCGACCGCGATTGGGTTTTCCTGTACCTCATCGCATTCTTTCAAATGTTGCTGGCCGCCGGACTCACCTTCAACGCCACTTTCGTAGCCTCGCTCATCACATTCCTGTTTTTCTTCATCTCGTCGCTCGCCGCATTCGAGATACGCCGCGCCCGCCGCGAGCTTGCTTCGAGCGAAGAGGAGATCATTGCCCCGATAAAACCGGCGCAGCGCAAATACAAAGCGAGCGAAACCGCGTTGCCTGCAAACGGCAGCCGCAAGCGCGTGCGCTACCTTGTCGGCGCGACTGTCGGGCAGTTAGCGATGGTTGCATTGCTGACGCTGCCATTCTTTTTCCTGATACCGAGATTCGGCGGCGGCGGCGTGGCTCGCGGATTCGGCGACACACCGGCTACGGGCTTTTCGGATAAGGTCGAGTTGGGGCAAGTCGCTCGCATCAAAAAGAGCCAGCAGGTGGTGATGCGCGTCGAGCTTAATCCAATGCCGAACCGTTACCTGCGATGGCGCGGCATTGCGCTGGAAAAATACAACGGCAATATGTGGTCCGTGTCGGATAGCGAACCGGTCAATCGCCTGAAGCCACAGATTCAGGACCGAAACACCTCTGGCGATAACTCCGCCAACGATTCCCGATTTGATCGCCGGTATATCTTTACAGAATCGGGAAGACAGCCAGAGCCGTCGCGCCAGGTCGTCATCGAGCAAAAGATCATTCTTGAGCCGCTCGATACGCCCAACCTGTTTGCCGCCCGGAGGCCGATCAAGGTTGTCGGACCGCTTCCGTCCATCAGTAAAGATGAATACACGGATGCCTTGACTGCCAATCGTCTCAGAGGCCGCACTGCTTATTCGGTCTGGTCTGACATAGCGGTTCCGAGCGAACAGGACTTGAAAGCCGACTCGCCCGCTCTGTCTTCCGAAACCATCAAGCTGTTAAACCTTCAGTTGCCAAAGATTGATCCGCGCATCCGTGAGCTTGCTCATGAAATAACGCGCAACGCGCCGACGGCTTACGATAAGGCGAAAGAAATAGAAAATTTTCTGAAGACCAGATTCGGATACACGCTGAATCTTAAAATCAACAGCAATGATCCGCTCGCAGAATTTTTGTTCGACGTGCGCGAAGGCCACTGCGAATACTTCGCAACAGCGATGGTTGTGATGCTGCGTGCGCTCAAAATACCCGCGCGCATCGTAAACGGTTTTCAGATGGGCGAATACAACGACATCAATCGTCTTTTCATCGTCCGCGAAAGCGACGCGCACTCGTGGGTCGAAGTCTACTTCCCGCGCACGAACTCATGGATAGAATTCGATCCCACGCCTCCTGCAGGCATCAACGATTATTCGCAAGGCGGAGTGTTTGCTCGGCTCAGAAAATACATGGATGCGATGGAAGTCTTCTGGCTCGACTACATAGTCACGCTCGACAGCGAAGAGCAGGCGTCAATCATGAGCAGCATTCAGCAAAAGCTTCTCGCCGTCAAAGACAGCTTGATTGCTTATTACCTGGATGCGAAGCAATGGACTCGAAAAACCCTGAGCTTTTTTACGGCGCGCGACTGGAACGCAAGCGACTGGATAAAGATGGCCGTCGCGCTCGGGCTTCTGCTTGCGCTGAGCGCGGCACTTTATGTGGCGATGCATATAAAGAGCTGGAGTATTGCGCCGACAGGCTACGGCCCATGGTG
>DATEKX010000226.1:0-7471 GCA_035277165.1 Blastocatellia bacterium
GTGCCCGAATGACCTTGAAGAGTGTTGAGCAGCTTGCCGGAGGCGACATCCCACAGTTTGGTCATCTTATCCCAACTGCCGCTGGCGAGGAGCTTGCCGTCGGGCGAGAAGGCCACCGATGAGACATAGGCCGAATGACCTTGAAGAGTGTTGAGCGGTTTGTCGGAGGCAACATCCCATAGCTTGATTGTATTATCCCAACTGCCGCTGGCGAGGAGTTTGCCGTCGGGCGAGAAGGCCACCGATGAGACAGAGTCCGAATGGCCTTGAAGGGAGTTGAGCAGCCTGCCAGAGGCGACATCCCACAGCTTGACCGTATTATCCAAACTGCCGCTGGCGAGGAGTTTGCCGTCTGGCGAGAAGGTCACCGAATAGACATAGCCCGAATGACCTTGAAGAGTGTTGAGCAGTTTGCCGGAGGCGACATCCCACAGCTTGATCGTCTTATCCAAACTGCTGCTGGCGAGGAGCTTGCCGTCTGGCGAGAAGGTCACCGAATAGACATAGGCTGAATGACCTTGAAGAGTGTTGAGCAGCTTGCCGGAGGCGACATCCCACAGCTTGGTCGTCTTATCCCAACTGCCGCTGGCAAGGAGCTTGCCGTCGGGCGAGAAGGCCACCGATGAGACAGTGCCCGAATGACCTTGAAGAGTGTTGAGCGGCTTGTCGGAGGCGACATCCCACAGCTTGATCGTCTTATCCAAACTGCCGCTGGCGAGGAGTTTGCCGTCGGGCGAGAAGGCCACCGAATAGACATAAGCCGAATGTCCATTGAGTGTTGCCGATTCATTGTGAGTCAATCGCCAAAGGTAGTACCAATCGAAGCAACGTATATCATTTGAGGGGGCGTCAGGTGTGAGCAGATAAGTATTCAGTAACTCGTATCCCCTCTTTCGATCATTTTTGTCAAATGCTTCTTGTGCGAGATTCATATCTGAGACGTAGAGTAATTGGCGAACAGTTCTCTCCTTCTTTACAGCTTCACTTGCCTGTTCTTCAGCAACTCTTTTTTGTATGAGCGCGAAGATCGCCGCTGTAACTGCTACCAGAGATAACAGGATCAAGCCTGCTATACTCAAACGACGCTTAGTCCGAAATGCGGCGCGCTGCTTTTCGCTTTTGTCCAGAAACCTCAAGACTCTGTAAAACTCTTCCTCTGTCTCAAGCCGTTTCTGATTCGCGCCCAAGCCTGACAAGGCATTGTTTAAGCCCTGATGATAACGCCGCGCCCATGCCGGATTCGGCTTGTTCTGTTTGCGCCAATCCAGAGCTACTTGCAGGCCCGGATCGCGCAACAGCCCTTCTTTGTCTTCTTCATAAAGCCCGGCGGTTTCAGCCAGCCTTTGATACTGGCGCGATGATTGCGCTTCTTCTGCAACCCAATCCGCTAATCGCTTCCAGATCCTAATTAAACTTTCGTGCGAGATGTCAATCAATGAATCTGCGTCCAACTGTCTACTGATATGAGGCATCAGGAAGGATCGGCCTTCGCTGCGAAACGTATCAATGACAGCGATGACTTCCGGCTCTTGCGCGTTAACTACCTCGCAGATTTCGCTCACTGTCATCTGGCGACGAACTTCGCGATTGTCAGCGCCTTTCTCTGTCAGCGCCTTGAAGATTTTTTTCGCAATCTCTTTACGCTCTTCGGACAGTTCGTTATAGGCTTCATCGGCATGTTTCGATAACGCTTCGGCCATGCCGCCAGTCGCTTCGTAGTGTCGGAAATCAACAGGCTCATCAAGCTTGTGGTCTTTTTTCCATTCGTCCCATGTGCGCATCAGCGCATGCTGCAAGATAGGCAGTTGATCGAGATTGTCTCCGATATCATTGATCAATCGATTTACAAGACGCGGTGTGATCTTACCGCCGCACACTCCAATTGGGCCTGTGATGGCGTCGCGTCGCTGATCAAGAGTCAGGCGCGGTATCAGGTACTGGCTTTCGTTGATTGCTTCGGGTAAGTCCCAAAATTGCGAGCAGTCGCCTAGATAGTCCGAGCGCATCGTAAGCACTACGTAAATATTCATTTCGCGCTGGCGCGACGCTTCCAACAGCAATTTTACGAATGCAGCTTTGTCGTTCTCGTCGTCCTCTTTTTGCGCACCAACTTCGACTCTGAACAATTCTTCGAACTGGTCGGCAATGACGAGGAGGTTTTCGCCCGAAGGCATACTCATTTGACGCACGGCTTCTAGCAATCCGAGACTGCCTCGCCGCAAAGTCGCTTCGGTTATAGATATCTGTAAACCACGATTCTCTTCTTCTTCAGAGCCAAACGCATCGAGTGAATTGAATGCTCTGGCCAGGTTGCCGATAGGGTCATTGCCGGGGCGCATCAGCGCGACTCGCCATACAGAACCCGCTTCGCTCATCATCCCGCCGATCAGCGCAGGCAACAGCCCTGCGCGCACAAGTGAAGATTTACCGCTGCCAGAAGTCCCGACAATAGCCAGGAAATGCGTGAGGCTGAGTTTCTCGATCAACCGCTCACTCTGATCATTTCGACCAAAGAAGAGATAGCTTTCGTCGAATTCAAATGGCCGCAATCCCGGGAAGGGGTTTGACGGGTTTTCGATCTCAGCTAATCTTTCAATACTCTCCTGAATCATTGCCATTGCCTTTATATTCTTTGATCTTATTGACAAAAGTTTTCAGCGAAACGGGAGGGAATTCGCCAGTGCCGGGGATTACGATACAGCCTTGAAGTTTGAAGCGATTTTTGCCGCGAGTTTCCGGCTCGCTGAAGTAAAAAGCTTTTGCGCGTAGAGGTTTTTCTCTTTTGTAGCCTGGCATTTGAAGCAAATCCATCCGCTTCGTTTCCAACCACTTGTCGGTTGCGTTGCCGCAATAAAGCAGAACGGCATCACACTGTTCCAGACAATATATGTGTTTTTTCAGACTTGCGCCGCTAGTCAGCGAGTAAAGATCAAGCTCGTTCTGGAAGAGATAATCTTCTATCGGCTCGACTGCCTGGTAATCTGACTTGTCGCAGATGACGTAGACTACCGCAGGGGAGTGGTCGCCATTGCCAGCGGTTGTTGTTTGAGGGAGTGATGGCGGGAGAGGAGGATTGAGCCTTTCGTGAATGAGTGTCTTCAAATCCTCAAGCTTATTTTGCAGCAACACAGCCCCTCTGGGCAGGTCCGAATGATTTGATAATTCATCAATGAGCGTTTGCTGGCGCGCATCATCTGGTTTAAGCCCCTGTGGCATCCAGATGATTTGCGAGAGGCCGGAATCGCTGGCGTGTTCGGATGCCATCTCTCGCTGAATCCCGACTATAGAGATTGACTCAGTGTCGGGAACGACTCCATAGACTTTTCCAATCAGGTGTACCGAGAGCTGACTTTCGGTGAGATAGCCGCTCACTTCTTCACGAATATGTCTGTTATGAGAAAGCGCCTTATCCGGCAAGACGCGATGCCCGTGAAGCTGTAAGTCATCTTTGACCTGTATGTATGCCTCTTCCATATCAGAGGCGGGTTCGGCCAGGTATATCGTTTTACCCGAAGGCTTGATGACTGTCTGCCTGCGATTCCCCAGGCGTTTGATCATTTTACTGATGTCTTGAGCCAGCTTTTCAAACTGGCGCTCATATTTTTCATGATTCTTATCGAATTCCCAGAAGTGGTCTGTCTCTCTATCAAACTCAAAAAAATCGTAACCCAGTAAACCCTGTAACTCTTCGGGGTGCTCGTCACGTTCGACCTGCGTCTTGACAACTTTAAAGACTCTTGACTCATCGCCAACCCTGCCGCCGCCATGACGTTCTGCACGCTTGTGAAATTCCTGAAGCTCTTTAAGGCACCACTCCGATTTGATGTAACGTGGAGAGATTATGCTGATAAAGATTGCGGCCTGTGAGATTTTCTCAAGTAATTTTTCGCTGAAATGATAGTTGCCCTGGAGCTTAGGGTCGCGCCAAATCTCAGCCCTTCTACCGAGAAGCTGAGACAGCCTTATGTCCATCATACTGTGAAAAGCGTCAACCCATCCCTTATCTGAACTATAGACAGGTTCATTGTCAAGATGGGCATAACTGATGAAGAGATCAGACTCGAACATCAAACCGCTCCGCTCTATAGTTACAGTCAGTACCTAAAAGGAGTAACTAGCGATCAATGATGAGATACAACGAATTGCTATGCGCTGAATCGAATCGGCGTCACGCGCTAATAATGGCAACGCTTCTGGAACAAAAATTATACGCCTCTGGATTTCGCTCTTAATTTAACATGAAACGCGTATCGTATGTTATGTGATTTTGAGTCCCAGAACTTCGTAAAGCATATATTCGCCGCTCTTGCCGGGGAGTGTGACTCGAACGGTGTTGCCCGTGCGGATTTCGTCTTTCACTTCACTGTATGCGTCTTCCGAGATCAGAAAATGCGCGCCTGCCTGTTTGGTTGCTGACTCTATTCGACTTGCCAGGTTCACGGCATCGCCTATGACTGTCACTCTCTTCATATTCGCCGCGCCTATCGCGCCAACCACCACTTCGCCGTAGTGAACGCCTACGCCGATTTGAAAGCTCCTGCCGTAGATTGCTTCCATATATGGCTTGAGATGCTCTACTGCTTCGAGCATCTCAAGCCCCGCTTTGACAGCCTGCAACGCCGCCCCTTCCGATTCATCCATTCCAAAAAGGGCCAGCAGTCCATCGCCCATATAATTGTCTATGTGACCGCCGTTGCGAATGATCGCTTCGCCTACTTCATAGTAATAACGATTCAGCACGTGTACGACATCGTATGGAAGCAGGCGCTCGGCAAAAGGAGTGAACCCGCGAATATCTGAGAACAGTATAGCTAGCTCTTTCTCTTCTCCGGCGGATGTGGGCATCGCGCCCGCAGACATTTGATCTGTCAGTTCGATATCCTCTTCGTCCATCACCAGCCGCCGAAGCTTCACGTCGCCGTTGATCGTAGTCTGACACGCCAGCCGAATCTCAGGGCTGAAGTGCAATCGCTCGGCAAGCCTCTGTTCTTTGTCGTTGCGCAGGGCACAGTGCTCAAGCCCTTCGGCTATAAGCACGCGACAGGTCGAGCAGCGGGCGGTGCCTCCGCAAGCGTGAGCATGCGGGATTGATGCGCGCAGAGAAGTTTGCAGAATGGTTTCCGTCGCGTCCGCCTCGACTTGCTTTTCCTCGATCAGGTAGAAAACGTTTGGCATATAGACGCCCCTTTGTTGCTGATTGTCATACGCGACCGAGTTTCTCAATCAGCGCGCGCGCAAGCTCTCGATCACGGCGATTCTCGAACTCCCATTCTAAACCAACTGGCGACTGGATGATCTGTTCGAGCAAAGATATGGCGCGGTCGCGGTCGCCGTCATCAATCGCAAGCTCTGCCGCGTAGAGCAGTGTCACTGTGTTTTGAGGCGCGATCTGAAGCGCGCGATCAAAGCACTGACGACTACGTTTGCGATTGCCTCCCAAAAGTTTTGGGGCTTTGTGCTCAATCCGACCGAGCACGCGCAACGGGCCTGCATCGTGATAGCTCTCGTTCACTTTCGCGGCGAGTTTTAATTCAGACCGCGCCCACAGCAACGCCCGCGCTCCTCTTACGCCGCCGTTGCTTTCGGCGAACATCGCAAGGTTCACACCGACCCAGAAATGGCCTTCTACCCGCTCAGGGCTTAAGCCGACTGCGCGCTCGCCCGCGTTGATTCCTGCGGCGTGGAGTTGGCGTTTGGCTCCCCTTGAATCTGCTTCCTGGCCGAGAAAGAAAAGCGCACGCGCCAGCCGCCATTGCACTTCGTACCGCCCATCGCCGCTGCGCGCCCCTGAAAGCACCATCACGGATTCTCTGACAGAGCCGGGCCTCGCGCGCTGGCGATACAAATCGTCGGCGCGACCAACTACGGCAAGTAGCTCATCTGTCGGCATAATTTCAGAATGAAGGGGCGAAGGGGGAAAGGGTGAAGGGGTGAGGAGAAGATGTTATATCGCGACTACACTCTTTCACTCCCTCACCCGCTCACCTCTTCATCTTACTTTGCGGCTAACTTTTTCAAATGCTCTCGCGAGAAGATCGCGTCGCTCAGGTTCTGATCGTACTTCGCTTCGAGGGTTTCAAACACAATCTTTTTTTGCCGCGCGAGATTGTCTACCGTCCACCGCATTCGAGTCCAGTGCCCGCCCGTCTGCTCCATGCGATCTATGGTCAAGCGCCTCATTAACTCGTTGTGATTGTCGTAAAATTCCGAGACCACTGCCGCGCTATTCTCTTTTGAGAGCAGCATCACGAGGCGTGAAAACTTGGAATCAGCGCCCGACTTGAGATTTCCTTCGACTCTGTAAACGGGTGTTGATCCAGCCGTCTCTTCGCCGACGAGTTTGAAATCGTATTTTTCGGGCTGACCGTCTACAAGCTCTTGCAGCGTCATTCCGAAAAGTGAATCTTCGTTCACCGAGCCTTTGACGCTGGCAAAGCTGTCGTTCGCTTGAATGTAACGAGTGGCTTCGATTTCACCCTGCGGGCTGGTCGCTACAATCGCATCGCGGTCGCGCTCCTGAACAGGAGCCGTGAATTCTATGAGCATGACTTTGCTGGCATCGGCCATGCGCTTGCGATAGATATTCATTTGAACTTCAGGCGGCCCTCCGCTCCCGCCTTCTATTTTTGCGCGCATCTTCATCGTGCTGTCGCGGCTGTCATCGAGCGCGCGATATTGCTTTATAAGCTGCGCGACATCCACAGAAGGTTGCGCGCTCTGCGATGTGTTGGTGGTTATAGTGTTAGTCTGTTTGCCGCACCCCGCAAGCGCGATTGAAAGCGCGCAAGCAAGCAATAACGCTCTGCTGCACGCTGATGTGAATTCGACTGTTTTCATCATTCACTTGTTGACCTTTTCGATATTGGCGTACTGCGGTTCGGATGATTGTTCACTGCTTCCACTGTCAGGCAATGCTGCTCGCGCGAAAGGTTTCAGCTTCATCAAGACCGGGAGGAGAATTAAATCAGCGGCGAGACACGCGAATATCGTCACCGCCCACAATATTCCTCCCACGCGAACAGGCACAAACGAAGATAACATGAATATCAGAAAAGCGGCCATGAGCATCACGTTCGCAAGCACCATAGGCTTGCCCGTCCTGAGCATCGCAAGCCACATGGCCCAGCCCTCATCTTCAGATGAATACTTGCCGTTTGACGCGAGCTTTCGCTCGCTGACGCATTGGCGATAGCGGCGAATCATGTGGACTGCGTTGTCAACTGCAAGCCCGAGCGCAGCGCTCGCTATGAGGCTGGTCGTGATGTCGAGCGTGATGCCAGTCCAGCCCAGAAAACCAAAATACCATACTATCGGCACAAGGTTCGGAATCAAGGCCAGCAGTCCTGTGGCGAATGAGCGGAACAAAATCACCATCATCAGGTAGATAGACACGAGCGCGATTGCAAGGCTCGAAGTTTGCGAATCCGCAACGGCGTCCGATGCGTCATTGAGCAAGATGACCGAGCCTGTC
>DATEKX010000227.1:0-4645 GCA_035277165.1 Blastocatellia bacterium
CGAGCCTTTGCAATAATGAAGCTTAATGCTTCATCGTCGAACAGATAGTTATGCGAATAAGCACGATAGCATTTGCAAATTTGAAGCGCCGCAGGGGCAAAGCCATTTTCCTTGTCATCGGCATCAGCATCGGCATAGGCACAGCCGTCGCCCTGTTGAGTTTGAGCAGCTCGATCAAAGAAGAGATAGGCTCGCAGCTTGATCGCTTTGGAGCCAACATAGTCGTCGTCCCTCAATCAAACAGTTTGTCGCTCGATTATGGCGGCGTTTCAGTCTCAAGCGTTTCCTTTGATGTGCAGCAACTCAGCAACGAAGACGCGAAACACGTTCTCGACATACCATACAGCAATCGCATCAGCACCATCTCGCCTAAATTACTGGGCGCGGTCGGAGTCGAAGGCCGCGAAGTGCTGCTCGCAGGGATTGATTTTACGAGCGAGATGACGCTCAAACGCTGGTGGCACATCGTAGGCCGCGCTCCCGCATCAGACGCAGACCTGCTCGTGGGTTACGAAGTTGCGCGCGCGCTGTCGCTCATCGAAGATTTGCCTTCTGAACCTGTCTCTCATCATGACTCGCACGATAACTCGCACGGCGAACAGAACAAACATCAATTCAAAATACTGCGCGACCAGTTGAAAGTCGCCGGACACGATCACACCGTTGCGGGCGTCTTATCGCCTACGGGCGGGCCGGAAGACCGGATGATATTCGGGTCGCTTGCGCGCGTTCAGCAAGTTCTCGGCAAGGCAGGCCAGTTGAGCCTCATCGAAGTGAGCGCGCTGTGCAAAGACTGCCCAATCGAAGACATCGTCGCGCAGATAAGCGAGCGATTGCCGCACGCGAAAGTTTCAGCTATTCAACAATCGGTTCGCGCTCGCACGGAAACGGTCGAACGATTAACTCGGTTCTCTGCCGTAGTCTCTGCCGTAGTGTTAGCCATCGGCGCATTGATGATATTCACGACGATGATGGGTTCCGTAGTCGAGCGAACGAAAGAGATAGGCGTGTTGCGCGCTATCGGATTTCGCAAAGAGCACATCATAAAAGAACTGATGATCGAAGTTGGTGTTATAAGCGTGCTCGGCGGATTGTTGGGCTGGGCAGCAGGGATGCTGGCAAGCTGGGTGGCGCTTCCTTACTTTGCGGAAACCGAAAGAGGATTCCAGTTTCACCCTTTGCTTGCGATTGCGGCAATCATCGCGGGCCTCGCGATAGGCATAGCGAGCAGCTTCTATCCAATCATTCGAGCATCGCGGCTCGACCCGTCCGAAGCAGTGCGATACATCTGAAGGAAACCCGACAGCGTGTCTTTCTTAACAGTCGAAAATGTCAGCAAGGTCTATCAATCGAACGGCTCGTCTTCTACGGTGCCAGTGCTCAGGGGCGTGAGCGCGGAAATCGAAGAAGGCGAGATGATCTGTTTGATGGGGCCATCCGGGTCCGGCAAAAGTACGTTGCTTACGATTGTCGGCGCGATGAATCACCCGACCGAAGGACGCGTGATTGTTGACGGCATAGATGTGTACGCACTCGAAGACGAGCGCCGCGCAGATTTCCGCCGCGAGTATCTTGGGTTTGTTTTTCAACAGCATCACTTGCTGCCTTATCTCAACGCGATTGAAAACGCTATGCTGCCGCTTGCGACGACTAACCTGAGCGCAAAAGAAAAGCACGAGCGCGCAGTCGTCGTGCTTGAAAAAGTAGGACTCGCAGACAAGCAATTGCGATTGCCCAGCGAGCTATCAGGCGGTGAGCAAGGCCGGTTGGCAATCGCTCGCGCTCTGGTCAACTCTCCGCCGCTCGTGCTTGCAGACGAACCGACCGGCGCACTCGACAGCCGCACAGGACGCGAGATCATGGAAGTGTTTTTGAATCTCAACGCTCAGGGGCAGACTATATTTCTGGTGACTCACAACCCTGACAACGCCGCTCTCGCCCACCGCATAATCAATATCGTAGACGGTCGCATCGTTCATGAAACGACCGATTAGCTATCGTCATTCATATCTCAATGCAACCATCGGGTCTACTTTCATGGCGCGGCGTGCTGGCACGAAACAGGCTCCCAGAGCCACCCCTGTCAATACAACCGGAATCACAACGAACGTCAAAGGGTCTGTAGCAGACACTCCGAATAACAGGCTCGACATCAAATGTGTCAGGGCAAACGCCGCCGCCAGCCCTGCGGCTATGCCTATCAACGCCACTGTCATCGCCTGCCTTAACACAAGGCGCAACACGTCTTTCTGCCCTGCTCCGAGCGCCATGCGAATCCCGATTTCGTGAGTGCGTTGCGTGACTGAATACGACATTACGCCATAGATTCCGACCGCAGCCAGCAACATCGCAACGCCAGCAAACAAACTGAACAGAACCATCGGGAAACGTCGCGGCGCGACCGACTCGGATAAAAGATCGCTCATCAATTGGGTTTCGCTGACGGGCTGGTCTTTGTCAATCGCCTGCACTTCGCGACGAACCGTCGAGGTAAGAGTGGCGGCATTCGGCGCGCGCAAAGCAAACGTCATGTACGGATCAGGTTCCTGCATGTAAGGGGCGTATGATTCCAAGCTCGGCTCTGCGTCCAATCCGTTGTGTTTGATGTCCCCGACTACGCCGACAATTTCAAGCCACGGCTCATTATCCCCGCCGAACTTGAGTCGCTTGCCTACAGGGTCTTCATCGGGCCATATGCGATGGGCGGCTGTCTCGTTGATGACGATGACGGGGGGAGCGCCTTCTATATCTCTTGAAGTGAACTCTCGCCCTTTCAGAAGCGGGACGCCCATAGCCTTGAAGTAGCCCGCATTTACTGCGTGGCGGCCCACCAGAAAGCGATCATCCTCGCCGTTTTGCTGGCCTTCAATTACCGGGTAGCTCGTCGTGTCAGTGCCTTCAATAGGCAGGTCGTTCGATATGGCAACTCCTTCGATGCCGGGTATCGCTTCAAAGCGCAGGATCAATTCATTAAAGAAAGCCAGACGCTTTGCCGAGTCTTCGTATTTCTTGCCCGGAAGTGATATTCCACCCGTCAGTGTGTTCGATGTATTGAAACCCGGCTCTACGTTCAACAATCGCTCAAAGCTTTTAACCAGCAGGCCCGCGCCGATCAAGACGACAAGTGAAAGCGCGACTTCGGCGACCACAAGCAAGTTGCGCACGAAGCTGCGTCGGCTGCCGTCGTTTCCGCCGCGCCCGCCTTCTTTGAGCGCTTCATTCAGATCAGGCTTCGATGCTTGAAGCGCGGGAACCAGTCCGAAAATGATCCCTGTTAAAAGTGAAACCGCAAGCGTGAAGAGAAACACCTGCCCGTCGAGCCCGATCTCCGAAAGCCGGGGCGTGTTTGCCGGACTGACCGCGACCAGCAGTTTAACGCCCTGCCACGCCAGAAATATGCCCAAGGCGCCGCCCATCAAAGCAAGCAGCAGGCTTTCAGTCAGCAGTTGTCTGATCACTCGACCGCGACTCGCGCCTAGAGCCGTGCGAATAGCCATCTCTCTGTAGCGCCCCGTTGCGCGTGCAAGCATGAGGTTGGCTACGTTGGCGCAGGCGATCAACAGCACGAACCCGACGGCGACCATCAATATAATCAACGCGGGTCTGGTATCGCCGACCGTCTGCTCGTGCATGGTGACGAGGTGAACGCTGTGATTGGTATTGTGCTGTTGCTGGATGCCCGCGACGACCGTGTCTATGTCCCCCTGCGCAGATCCAAGCGTCGCCCCATCTTTGAGTCGCCCGAATACAGCAAGGTAATGTGTGCCGCGCATGGCAGTCAGGTTATTTGTGAAGGCGGAAAAAAGGTCAGGCACAATCTGGCGCGGGTTGACCCAAAATTCCGCGCGCCGCGGGTAATTGAAACTAGCGGGCATGATGCCGATGACCGTTACGCTCTCGTCGTTGGCGATGAACGTTTTGCCGATCAGGTTCGGGTCACCGCCGAATCTGTTCTGCCAGAAGCTGTAGCTAACGACGGCGACGCGATGAGCGCCCGCTTGACCTTCTTCGGGCAGAAACGCGCGCCCTTCGATAGGCTCTGCGCGAAGGGTCGAAAAGAAATTCGCGGACACTATTGCGCCACGGACTCTTTCCGGCTGATCGCCTCCCGTGAGACTGAAACCCATAGTGCGAAACGATGTCAGTTCCTCGAACGAACTATTCTGCGATTGAAAATCGAGGAAGTCGGCTGGCGAGAACGGCGCGCGATCCAGCTTCGGTTGTATTTCGTAGAACCACACGAGCCGGTCAGAGTCTTTGAAAGGCAATGGGCGAAGAAGCAAGGTATTGACTACGCTGAAGATGGCGCTGTTCGCGCCTATCCCCAGAGCCAGCGCGAGCACAGCTATAAGCGTGAAACCCGGTCGCTTTGCAAGCAAGCGAATCCCGTAGCGAATGTCTTGCGTAAATGATCCCATGATGCGGCTCCTTTTCGATCCTGTTTCCAATTACAAGACGCGCAAGTTGATAGATATGTTAACAAGGCGCTTTTGCGAATTACTGTTCGGCTCGCTTAGAGCGTGCTTTGAAATAACCCGCTGCGCGGATGTCAGCATAAAGCCCACATCCTCGGATGTGGGGATGCCAGTTCACAATATTGCATAAGCCCGTGAAACGGGCGATAGCGGCACGATCTCTGCCGCCC
>DATEKX010000228.1:0-4347 GCA_035277165.1 Blastocatellia bacterium
CGCGCGCGCGCGCGTACCAGGGTGAAAAGGGCGACCAACTTCGGGCGATCATCGAAAGGGGCAAAGGGGCCTTTGAGTCTTCGCTCGCGATGATCGTTTCAGCATCGTCAGAAGTGCGCGCCACGCATGACGTTGCGCGAAGACCGCAGCCCGCCTCCCAGGAGAACCTGTTCGACATAGCTTGAATGCCAGGGCGAGCGCCGGATTGCTGTCTGACAACAGCCTGGATCATGCTCCCGGCGCTCTCCCCAGAAATCCCTTTAGAGGGCGATATGCGTTAGGGAGAGATAGCCTTTAGAGCGAGCTATCCATCTCTTATTCTTTGCCACGAGCTTCCGAAACTTAGCCGCACCGGCTTCTACAGAAATATACAAATGCAGTCCGCGCGCAGTATGAAGTCAAGACCCGTTAGACCTGTGTTGACCGCTCTTTCACGCGAACCGCGCCGGTAGATCGAGCAGACCTATAACACGCCTCCCGTCGTATTTATTGATTTTGCTAGATTTTTGCATACATTTTTCGCTGAGTGGCGTACACTTTTTGTTTGACTGAGCGGCCCCGCTTTGCTACTATCAGACTGCGTTGCACGAATGATACGCGAGCGGGAGATAAAGGAAAATGACGAGTCATACCGGCGCAATCGATTCTCAGGGACATCAATTCAACTTATTCGAGCCGTCAGCAACAGGGCAGGCACCGAGAAGAGAAACATCAAATGGAGCGGCTTCACGTAGAGGCTTGAAGCTGGCAACCCCAGCGCCGCTTATAACATTGTTTGATGCGATTGAGCAGGCTGTTGTCGTCGCGATAGCAAGCAACGACGCGCAACCACAGGCAAGCGCGACTGCGTTTCACACCTGTTCCGAATCCGGCGCAGCAGACGCGCCGGAGACGGCGGTTACAATGGATGAGCCAGCGCCCACCCCGGCAGAACTTACGCCAGTCTACTACATCAAAGATATTGCCCCGATGATGAGCGGCGGCCAGAAAACGAGGTTTCGACGAAACATAGATGCGATCAGACTGCTCAAGCAGTTGACGGGCGAAAGACGCGGGGCCACTGACGATGAGAAGGATATGCTCACGCTGTTTGCCGGTTGGGGCAGCTTGCCGCAGGTTTTCGGCTACGATGAGAACCACGAATGGAAGAATGAACGCGCTGAAACCCGCGCGCTGCTTACCGGCGAGGAATATGATGCGGCGCGGCAAAGCACAATAAACGCGCACTATACGAATCCAGAAATCGTGGCCGCTATATGGAAGATGGCCGAGAGATTGGGATTCGCGGGAGGGCGGGTTCAAGAGGCAGGTTGCGGAGTGGGTTTCTTTATAGGGCTGTGCCCGCCCCATGTCGCCGAGCGTTCTAAATTTACGGGCATCGAGCTTGACCCCATAACAGCCAGCATCGCGCGACTGATTTACCCCCAGGCCAACATTCATAACAGGGCTTTCCAGCAAGTGCCCCATCTCGATTCGTTTTACGATCTCGCAATAGGCAATGTGCCTTTCGCGGACGTGCCCATTATAAGTGATTCGCGCTACCGCAACTTCAAACCCTACCTTCATGACTATTTCATACTCAGGTCTGTGGACGAAGTGAGGCCGGGCGGCTTGATTATTCTTCTTACTTCGACAGGCACGCTCGACAAGCAGGACAACAGGGTGCGCGCCGAGCTTGCGCGGAAAGCCGATCTTGTCGCGGCGATCAGGTTTCCTGAGAAGACCCACAGGGCCAACGCTGGCACGGACGTATGCACCGACCTGCTCATCCTCAGAAAGAGAGTTGAAGGGGAGGAACCTACTTGCGCGGCATGGCTTAACGTCGTAGAAGTTAGCGACCCCGATTGCGGCGACCCCATACCTGTAAGCGAGTATTTCGCAAACGATCCCGCGCAGGTGCTCGGAAGACTCGACAGAACGGGAACGATGTATCACGGAAATAGCGTGAACGTCACCCGTACAAATGATTTCGAGCAGCTTCTTTCGTCGGCAATTGAGAGGCTGCCGATGGGCATCCATGTTGCTACTGCGACGCGCGCCGAGCGGTCCGGGGGCGAAGCAGCGCCGCCTACGTCAAAAGAGCATGGCTTCGTGCTGCGAGATGGGCGCTTGTATGTAAGAGACAATGGCGTGCTGGTAGAGTTTGAGTGTGACCGTGAGGGCTTCCGAATCATCTCAGACACTATAGAAGTACGCGACCGTCTGCGGGCACTTTTCGACGCGCAGTTAAGCGGCGCGGGCGAAGATACTGTCGGCAAGGCCCGTCGCGCGCTCAACATGGCCTATGATCGCTTCGCGTCCTGGCATGGCCCGCTCAACTTGCAAAAGAATAAAAAGGCATTCGCGCCTGACCCGGACGCGCCATTAATCCTCGCGCTTGAGCAGTATGATCGAAGGAAGCGAAAAGCGACAAAGGCGGAAGTGTTTTATCGCAACACGATCAGGGGATTTCATCGAGCGGGCAATGCGTCATCCATAAGCGAGGCGCTGGCAGTCACACTCAACGAGACGGGCCGCATTAACCTTGAGCGAATGGCCGAACTGTTGGGCGTGACAACGACAGCGGTCAGTACTCGGCTCGTTAGCGAGGCGCTGGCTTTTAACGACCCGGTTGAAGGGTGGCAGCCAGCAAGCATATATCTTTCAGGCAACGTCCGGCAAAAGCTCAGTCAGGCGATTGAAGCGGCGGCGGTAGACTCGCAGTTTCAGGCAAACGTCGCCGCGCTTGACCCTGTCATCCCTCCTGACATTGAGCATGTTGATATAGATGTGCGCTTGGGTGCGCCCTGGATTCCAACAACCGACATAGTGGCGTTGATGTGCGACCTGCTGGGTGGCGAGCCGGATCACTTCGAGCTGCATTTTTTGCCGAATCAGGGTAATTGGCTTGTAAGTTACACGGCGACAGGCGAGCGGTTGCATGAGCACAAATCCAGCGCGGTGGAAATCTATGGTACACGCAGGGCGAATTTTATTGATGTCATGCAGGCCGCCCTAAACAACAAGACCATAATCATACACGACGAAGACCAGAGCGGCGCGCGAGTGGTAAACCATGAGGAAAGCGCGGCGGCCACCGCGAAGGTGCGCGAGGTGCGCGCTTTATTCAAAGACTGGATTTGGGAAGATGAGGTTAGGAGAGCGCGGCTTCACAGAATTTATAACGATTCGTTCAATGCCATTCGTCAGCTTGAATACGATGGCTCGCATCTTTCCTTTCCCGGCCTCAAAGCGGATTTCGTGCCGCGCCCGCATCAAAAGAACGCCGTGTGGCGCGCAATCTGCACGGGCCGCGCAGCATTGGGCTACGACATAGGTTCAGGGAAGACCTCTTGTTATCTGATAACTATGATGGAGCTTCGCAGGCTCGGACTCGCGCGCAAGCCCATGCTCGCGGTTTTGAAGTCCACCATAGGGCAGATTGTGGCGACCGCGCGTGAACTCTATCCGCACGCTCGCATAATATCGACTGAAGATAAATTCGACTCGAAAAGTCGCAAGCAAACAATCGCGCAGATAGCAACGGGTGATTTTGACATGGTGATTATCACTCACGATCAGCTCGATATGCTGAAGATGAAGCCCGAAACGCAGGGGCGATTCATGCGCGAACAGATTGCAGACCTTGAGGCCGTAATGACTATGGCAGAGCAGGAGGGAGGCAAGCAGGGGAATCGCATTGTCAAGCGGTTGGAGAAGGCAAAGGAGCGGCTAGAGGAGCGGATTCTTGCGGCAATCGAGGGCGGCAACAAAGATGACGTTGTTTACTTCGAGGAGTTGGGCGTTGATTTCCTGCTGGTCGATGAATGTCATTATTACAAATCGCTCCCTTGTCACACGGCGCAAGAACGCATCAAAGGCGTGCCGACTTCACGCTCCGACAGGGCGACCAATATGCACATGCGAACGTCCTGGCTGTTGGAGCAAAACGATGGGCGAGGCGTGGTATTCGGCAGCGGCACGATTTTAAGCAATTCGCTTGCGGAATTGTTCATACTCCAACAGTACCTGCAGCGCGCGGAGTTAGAGGAGCGCAATATCCATACCTTCGACGCATGGAGCAGTGTATTCGCCGAGGTTCAGAGCAGGTTGGAAGTGGGAGTGACCGGCGAGTACGCCCCCGTCGCAAGACTCGCCGCCTTCGTGAACCTGCCGGAATTGTTAAGCCTTGCCCGACAGGTCATGGACGTTAAGCTGATAGAGAACATGCCGGATGTGAAGCGGCCCAGAAAGGAAGAGGTTGTAATCACATCGGAAATAAGCGACAGGCAAAAAGCATATTTGAAGCAGCTACAGATTCGCGCGGGCGTGGTGCGCGCGTCGAAGCCGGTCAAGGGCGGGGATAAC
>DATEKX010000229.1:0-2428 GCA_035277165.1 Blastocatellia bacterium
ACGCCGATTGTTTCATATGCGGCGAAATACGCTTCTTCTTTCTACGGACCGTTTCGAGAAGCAGCCGAATCCGCCCCAGCATTCGGGGATCGACGGGCCTACCAGATGGACCCTGCGAACGTGCGCGAGGCCATGCGTGAAGCGGAGCTTGATTGGGAACAGGGCGCTGACATGCTGATGGTCAAACCTGCGCTTCCTTATCTGGACATCATTCGCGCGCTGCGCGAGCGATTCGACCTGCCTGTTGCGGCTTATCAAGTTTCAGGCGAGTACGCAATGATAAAAGCTGCGGCTCGATTGGGTTGGATAGATGAAGAGCGCGTGATTCAAGAGTCGCTCACGTCAATCAAGCGCGCAGGGGCCGACGTGATACTTACCTACTTCGCGCGCGAGATGGCCGCACGACTGGATTAAACCGGCTACCGGTTTAGAGGTGACCTTGCATCGCCTCTAAACCGATTAAATTTCCTTACCTATAATTGTGCGCTCGACCTTCCAGGCATAGGTTGTCACAAACAAATCAACGGATCTGCTGTAGCCGACATTTATTCGCACGCTCTGATCTCGACCGGCAAAGCTGATGCTGCCTTCGGGCAGTTCGTACTTTCCACGAATCTTATTTATTTCAGGAGTGATTTTATCTTCCTTCCAGCCTCGCACTGCCGCAATTCGCGCCAACTCTTCAACATCATAAATGATTCCGCGTTGCTCTATGTAGATGGGCACGAGCTTGACTGCAAGGACGACGACGAGTGCCGCAACGAAGAGCATTATTACAGTTTTAATGTTTGCCGCTCCGCGCTCACCGGCGCGTGAGTCTCTGTTTATTATATGGCTCATGATCTTTCTCCGCTTGAACAGAGGCGAATCAAGTTTGCAAGATATTTGATGAAGACAAGCGCAAAAACCTGTTCAACAGATCACCGTTCAACAGGTCGCCGAAATAATTCTTCACCTGCTCCTGCCTATCCTGCCTGCTTCTGTTTTGTTAAATCTGATGCTTGAATAAAGCATCATTGAGGGCCAATCGAATCACCTGCGGGGGCACGTCTGATCTGATGACGACACGGCCTATCTCGGTCGGCAGCACAAAAGCCGTGCGACCGGCCTCGGCCTTCTTGTCGTGATTCATTGCTGAAATTATATCATCGAGCGCAAGAGTATTTGTGCGCGGCAATCGCCCGACGCTTGTGACAGCCTGGTCTATCGCTTCTCGCTCGCCGGTCGAAAGCATTTCCATTCGCTCGGCTATGCGAGCCGCTGCCCGCATTCCGTGTCCTACGGCCTCACCGTGAAGGAATCGGCGATAGCGTGTGACTGCTTCCAGAGCGTGGCCGACCGTGTGGCCGAAGTTCAATATTTTTCTGAGATGGCTTTCGCGTTCGTCGCGTTCTACTACATCGGCTTTGATACGGCACGAGCGCGCGATCAGATAGACAAGCTCTGCATCGTCAAAGCTTCGCAGCGCGTCCATTTTGCGCGCGATGCGATCAAACATACGTCGGTCGCGTATCACACCGTATTTGATGGCTTCGTACAGGCCGGATTGCATCTCGCGCGGCGGGAGCGTGCGCAGAGTCTCTGTATCAATGACGACGAGCGAAGGCTGATGAAAAGCGCCGATGAGATTTTTGCCGAGCGCGTGATTGACTCCGGTCTTTCCGCCGACTGAACTATCTATCTGGGCAAGCAGCGTGGTCGGCGCTTGGATGAAGCGAACACCGCGAAGATAGGTTGCTGCGACCAGTCCCGCAAGGTCGCCCACCACTCCGCCGCCGAGCGCGATTATTAAATCAGAGCGCTCCAGGCGTTGCTTGATCAGGAAAGTGTAAAGCGATTCTGCTGTGCGAAGAGTTTTGTACCGCTCGCCGTCGCCTACGAGAAACGATTGAACTTTGAATCCAGCGCGACTGAGCGAACGCGCAACCCGGCGTCCATAGAGCGCGTCAACGGTCGGGTTGCTGACGATAACGCACTGCCGCGCTTTGTCGCCAGCGGCTCGTCGAGCGAGCGCCCCTGTCTCGTCGAGCAATCCCGCGCTGATTTGAATCGTGTAACTGCGTTCTTTGAGTTTGACGGTGACGGTTTTCATTTCAGATTTGAGATTTCAAATATCAAATTTGAAATTGCTTTTTGGACAGTTAACTCTTCAGGGTCTGGTTGAAATCATCAATGAGCAGGTCGAACCCTATGGAGCCAGCGCCGATTTGCGCGGCCATTTCGTCTGCGGTGTAGCGGTCGCCTGTTTCCCAAATTTCTTTCAGGAAATTGCCCGCGCGCCGCGAAGCCCACCACTGCTGGCCGAAGCGAGTCTTGAGGTGTTCGCGCAACTGGACTTCAAATGCCCACGCGCGCACATAACTTGCCGAGTAGAATCCGTCATCGAGGTCGAATAAAAATTCCGTCGAGCCGGTCTTGAACTTTGTTG
>DATEKX010000230.1:0-5945 GCA_035277165.1 Blastocatellia bacterium
TTGCGACTGCCGATGCAGAACTGATTTCGTCACTGGGTTTTTCGCTTTCGGATATGAACTTGCACATTCGCCGCAAATCAGAGATTGACTATGTGCTGGTCAATCCGCTGGCGGGAAAAGGTGGAAACAAGTTCGCACCAATTCGCAATCCGCTCACGCAGGCGTTGCGCGAGTTGAATTTGTCCGGGACACACTCGTCTACCAAATTTATTCCCGAAGCTTACCTATTTAACGATGCGAAAATGCGCATTGCGCTGTTGCAAGGTCTGTTGGACACGGACGGCGGGCCGGTGACTCAAGAAGGGCGGACTTGTCGGATTCAATACGTAACAACTTCCGAGAGATTGAAAGACGATGTGATCTTTCTTGTGCGCTCGCTTGGCGGCGTGGCGCATTGGAGAAGACGCGAAGCCGAAGGCCGCAAGCCAGGTTTTGCGAACGGAAGAGAGGTTCCATATCGCAGTGACGCGTATGTTTTGGACATCCGTTTGCCCGAACATATCAAACCGTTCCGATTGAATCGCAAAGCTGAAATTTATGAACGATTCACCGGTGGTCGCCCAATGCGATTTATCAAAAACATAGAATTCATCGGAAACCGGGAAACGCAGTGCATCAGCGTTGCAGCAGACGATTCACTATATGTCACGGACGATTTCATACTGACGCACAACACGCTTGCGGATGCTTTCATCATCCTCGATGAAGCGCAGAACACGACTTCCGAACAGATGAAGATGTTTTTGACGCGCATAGGATTCGGATCGAAAGCTGTGATTACGGGCGACGTGACGCAGATAGATTTGCCTGCGGGCCGCCGTTCGGGACTCGTCGAAGTGCAACGCGTGCTCGGCGGCGTCGAAGGCATAGAGTTTATTCATTTCACCGATAAAGATGTAGTGCGCCATCGCCTGGTTCAGATGATAGTTCAGGCGTATGATCGGCACACTAAAACCAAGTTTGAGGACAAGCTGTGAAAGAAATGATGAATGATGAACGCGGAATGACGAACTAAGAGCAAGCAGCTTTCAGTTCGTCGTTACGCGTTCATCATTCATCATTCATCGTTATGCTCAAGCCTGTTGATAAATCGCGGTCTCGATCTTCAGCCAAAGTGGTCAATGGCGTGAAGAGTTTTTCTGCGAGCCTGTCAGACCAGGCAGTCATAGATGCGGGCGTAGGGCTCTTCATCATCGTCGCGCTTTCAATGCTGCTGCTCAGAAACTACCAGCGGCCCATCATCGAGCATCTCCCGGCAGGCAGCATAGCTGCTACAAGCATTATCGCCCCCGAAGACTTGAAGGTTGAAGACACTGTCGAAACGAAACGCTTGCGTGATAAAGAGGTCGCGCAATCGCTGCCTGTTTTCGATTTCAATCCAAGGAACGCGCGCGACGCCGTCGCCAGCCTTCAAGAGATGTTTGCCGCCGGACGCGAGACCCCTCCCGACGCTTCGGTTGACCAGTTGCGACAGAACATAGACGGGCACAGCGGCATCAACCTCGACCCTGAGCAGGTTCAGGTCCTATTAAAACACCGTTTCGACCTGGAGCTTGAAAAGTTGATGATGGATCATCTGGAGTCAGTAGCGATGGCTCCGATTGTCAGCAGCCGCAGTCAGTTTCGCAGGCTCGGCGCGACATCCATACTGCGCCACGACGGGAAGAGCGGACAAGAGATCGTCATCAATGACCTGAGTTCCATTCACGATAAGATAACGGCAAGCGCTCACCTGCGGTCTGAAAAAACATTGTGGCCCTCCGATTACGATGCGCGCGAGCGGAAACTGCTAGGCGAAATACTTGGCTCGCTCATCGTTCCAAACTTTGAATACGACGAGACTGAAACGCTGGCGCGCAGGGAAGCGGCGCGTGATTCCATTCCGCCCGTCATCGTAACGGTCGAGAAAGGGAAACCCATAGTCGAGCGCGACGAAAGGGTCACTCCTGTAAAAGCTGCGCTGATTGCGCAGGCAGCCCGAAATCGCCCGATAGGTCAGCGCGCGATTGAATTCGCGGGGACTGTCATAATCGTTATGATGCTGGTGCTGGTGTTATGGCAATACCTTGTGCGCTACCAGCGCCGTCACCTTCGAGTGCGCCGCCACTTTTTACTGCAAATCACCTGCTTCATTATCACGCTCGGACTCGCTCGATTATTTTTCGGTTACGCTTCGGCCATGAGCAGTTGGGCGACTACTGCGCCGTTCAATTCGCAGACGGGTTACAAATATCTCGCGCCGCTTGCAGTGGGCGCGGTGCTGGTGACGATACTTACGGACGCGCACGCGGCATTTGTCTTCTCTGCGATATTCACAGTCTTCATAGGGATGTTTTCGGGCAACATGTATCTGGCGGCTTTCACATTGGTGTCGAGCGCGGGCGCGATTTACAATTTGCAGAACCTGCGCGACCGCACGGCGCTGGTGCGCGCAGGGTTATGGATCGGAGCCGTGAACGCTACGGCTGCGCTGGCGCTCGACCTTCTGGGCGCAAACGAGCCGCGTGTAGCGCTTGTGATGTTCGACGTTTTCTGCGGCTTTATGAGCGGCGTGCTTGCGGCGATGGTCGCTTCGATATTGCTGCCGCTGTTCGAGTGGCTGTTCGAGATAACGACGAACATCAAGCTGTTGGAACTGTCTGACTTGAACCTGCCGCTGCTGAAGCAGTTGGCAGAGCGCGCGCCCGGAACTTATCATCATTCGATAATGGTCGGATTGCTTGCCGAAGCAGGAACGAAAGCCATTGGCGGAGACGCGCTGTTTGCGCGCGTCGCCTGCTACTATCACGACATAGGCAAGAGCGTGCGACCGACTTATTTCATAGAGAACCAGACCTACAGGGACAACCGGCACGACCGGCTTTCGCCGAAGATGAGTTCAATCGTGCTCGCCAATCATGTCAAGCAGGGCATAGAGCTTGCCCGCCAGCACAAGCTGCCTCCGCGAATAATCGCAATCATACCTCAGCATCACGGCACTGGCTTGATGAAATATTTTTATTACAAGGCGCGCAAAGCCGCAGATGATTCGGACTCGAAAGCGCTCGAACAGGAATTTCGTTATCCCGGTCCCAAGCCGCAGACTAAAGAGGCCGCGATAATCATGATCGCCGATTCCGTAGAAGCTGCCGCGCGCACTGTGCAGGAGCCGACGCCGACAAAGCTGCGCAATATGATTGACATGATCATTACTCGCATACGCGACGACGGTCAGCTTGACGAGTGCGACATCACGCTGCGCGAATTGAAGATCGTAGCCGAAACTTTTGTGAAGGCTGTCATGGGAATTCATCATCATCGCATAGCGTATCCCGGCTATGATTTCAATCGCAGCGGCACGCCAGCCGCACCTGTGCCGAATCACCCAGCCGACGCTCAAATAGCTGATGCTCAAATATCGGCAAGCGCAGAAACTCCTGCCCCCAAGCTCAGAGAAGCTCGTGGTGATTGAAGTCGTAAACCGTCAGCGGCTCTGCCCGATTGCGAAAGACCTCATATCGCGCATCGCTCAAGCGACGCTCGATCAAACAGGTCACGCGGGCGCATCGCTTGCAATCGCCTTTGTGCGTGACCGTGCGATCAGGGATTTGAATCGCAGGTATCGCGGCAAAGACTATGCGACTGATGTTCTCTCTTTTCCGGCTGACGACGAGCAAACGGATCGAGCGCCCGGCGTGTTTGATGAAGCCGCAAGCTTTATAGGCGACGTTGTCATCTCGGCGGACGCGGCGCTTCGCCAGGCCGAAGACGCGAATCACTCGTTCGAGCGCGAAGTAAGCGAACTTGTTCTGCACGGCACGCTTCACCTTTGCGGCTACGATCACGAGACGGACGACGGAGAGATGAACCGCCTTGAATTAAAACTCAGGCGGCGATTGATAGACCGTATGCGATAGCATTATGTTGACCGAGTTAATAGTGACCGGCGCTCTGTTATTAGTGCTGGTCTTTCTTTCGACAATCGAAAGCGCCTACGAATCGTTGAGCGAAGTGGCGCTACGCTTGATGGCCGCCGAACGCGAAGATCACCCGCGCGTGCGATTCTTCCGCAATTTACTTGAACATCGCCAGCGATTCGAGTTGATGTTGATACTCGGCACGCAGCTTTCAATAGCCGCGATTGCAATCATGCTGGCCAGCGGGCTTTCAGCTTTCATCGCGCACGGCGCGGTGTTGCTTGCGCTGGTCATAGTCTTTCTAATCGTCGTGGTGTTTCGCCAATTCCTGCCGCGATTGCTTGCGCAGAACAAGCCGCAGGAAGTTTTTTGGAGCCTGCTTCCGCTGTTCAAGATTTTTTATCGCCTCTTTTCAGTCTTCGTTGTTCCGATCAGCGTTTTGCTCAGAAGGCTGAGAAGACCCGGAGACGAAGAAGAAGAGATTGAAGGCGAGGGGGAAGAGGAAACGCTCGAAGAGATTCAAGCTTTCATCAACGTCGGCGAAGAGGAAGGTATAATCGAAGAATCCGAAGGCGAGTTGATTCAATCAATCATCGAATTCAGCGACACGCTTGTGAGCGAGATAATGCGCCCTCGGCTTCAAATAGTAGCCATCGAAGCACACGCGACAGTAGCCGACGCGCGCAATCTGATTATTGAATCGAAGTATTCACGCATCCCCGTTTACAACGAACAGATTGATAACATCGAAGGCATTGTTTACGTGCGCGACCTGCTGGCTTACTGTGAAGGCGATAAGGCAAGTATGCCCGTGACCGAATGCATGCGCCCAGTCTATTTCGTGCCTGAGAGCAAGACGATTCGCGCGCTGCTCGAAGAGATGCAAAAGGCGAAGGTGCAGATTGCGATGGTGATTGACGAGTACGGAGGCGTGGCCGGGCTTGTGACTATCGAAGACATCATCGAAGAAATACTCGGCGAGATTGAAGACGAGGACGAAGGGACAGGTGATGAAGGGATAGTGCAAAGCGAAGACGGGTCGTATCTGGTTGACGGCAGCGCAGAGATAAAAAAAGTCGAGTTGATATACAACAAAGATGTCGAAGCCGACGACTTCACAACAGTCGCGGGATTGTTGATCAACGAACTGGGCCATGTGCCTGCCGTCGGAGAGAAACTCGAATTCAAAGGTCTGCAGTTTGAAGTTGTTGAAGCCGACAACCAGCGCGTCAATCGCGTGCGGCTGCGGCAGATTGATAAAGGCGAAGCCGAGTCGCAAACTATAGTATGACTGAGAAATACAAATCCGGCACGGTTGCGCTCATCGGTCGCCCGAACGCGGGCAAATCAACCCTGCTCAATAAACTAGTCGGCGAAAAAATAGCCATCGTATCCGACAAACCGCAGACCACGCGCACTCGCATCAGCGGCGTTTTGACCAGGGACGAAGGCCAGATAGTTTTTCTCGACACGCCGGGCATTCACAAACCCGGCTATAAACTCAATCGCCGAATGATGAGCATCGTCACAGACGCGCTCTCGACCGTTGATTTGATAATGCTGATGATTGACGCGACCGCCCGGATGGGCGCAGGCGACCGCTTCGTTCTCGATATGCTGAAGCGCGTTAAGGCCCGCGCGTTTCTCGTCCCGAATAAAGTTGATGCGCTCCGCGATAAATCCGCCTTGCTCCCGCTCATTGGAGCCTACGGCGTCGAGCGAGAGTTCGCCGAAGTGATTCCGATCTCTGCGCTCACGGGCGACGGCGCGGAGTTGCTGGTCGAAAAGGCGTTCGAGTACCTGCCCGAAGGCCAGCCGCTTTACCCCGAAGATGAATTGACGGATCAACCTGAGCGCGCGATTGTCGCCGAGCTTGTGCGCGAAAAAATTCTTCAAACAACCGGCGAAGAGATTCCATACGTGACCGCCGTTGTGACTGAAAAGTGGGAAGAGACGGAAGAGATTACCGAAATCAATTGCCTGATCTACGTCGGGCGAACATCGCATCGCGCGATAGTAATCGGACGAGGCGGCGCGCGATTGAAAGAG
>DATEKX010000231.1:0-6608 GCA_035277165.1 Blastocatellia bacterium
CCGGCCCGGTCACACTCGCGTAGGCAACGGCGGTCAACATCAAAAGCAGGATGATGGATTGAAGTTTCTGTTTTACGCCTAACCTGTGCATCCGTCGTAATCCTTTCTCGTCAGTTCACCCCAAAAACCCCATATCGTCGAACCGAGCGCCCAGTATGGACTGCGAATCTGCGCCGAGCCACTTGTCGAGTATCGTCGCGTACACAGACCGGAAGTCAGTGGTGAATTTCATGTTGCGCGCACTGTCGAGGTCTGTAAGCGAAGGTTGTGCGCCGTAGAGCCTGCCGCCCTGTACAGGGTTGCCAATGACGAACAACGATGAAGCCGTGCCGTGATCTGAGCCATGCGATGCGTTCTCGTTCGGGCGACGGCCAAATTCGGAAAAGGTCATCATCACAACGTTGTCGGCAAGGTTGTGCGCAGTCATATCATCGTAAAACGCTTTGACCCCAAGCGACAAAGCTCTCAGCAAATCTGCGTGCTCGCCCTTCGTCTTGTCTGTGAAATTATCGTCAGCAGTGCCTATCTCCTGCGAGTGATTATCGAAACCGCCCATCTGCACGTAAAGCAGGTTGGCTTCGGGAACGGTAGTTATAATTTGCGCAGCCATTTTCATGGCACCGGCAAATTGCACGACCTTGTTCGAGAAATCAGCGCCCGAAGGATAGACAACAGGCGAGGTGTAAGTATCAACAGCCGCCTTCAATTGAGCAGCACCGTCAACCGCGCCGAGGCTCGCTTCGGCTATCGCTTTCTCGAAGCTGCCGTTTTCAAAGTCGCGCTGGTTAGTCGCGTGAAAAGTGTTGAGCTGGTTGTTGCGGTCGCCTGCAAATCGGTTGTCGGTCTGATAGGTGTATTTGGCGAAGCTCGAAATGCTCGGCACTACTACGTCATCGGCAAAGAAAGCTTTCGGCAGCGAGCCGCCAATGTTGACAGCCGCAAGACTGGATTGCCCGACCAGATTCTGATCGGCGTACTTGCCGAGCCAACCGCTACCCTTGCCGCCGACTATGTCTGCGGTCATCCAGATATCCGTCGAAAGAAAGTGCGACAGGTTCGAGCCGGGATAGCCCACGCCCAACACGGGGGCAACTTTGCCCGCGTCGTAAAGCCCTTTCAGTTCACTGAGGGCCGGATTCAATCCGAAAGGCTCGTTGCCCAAAATAGTCGAATTGCCGTTCGCATCTTTGAGTTCCGTGTCTTTGAATCCGAGAATGGGCCGCAGGCTGTGATAAGCCGAATCCGTGTAAGGCACGACCGTGTTCAATCCGTCGTTGCCGCCGCCGAGCTGGATCACCACAAAAATCTTTCGGCCCGCCGCGCTGATCCCCTGACCTTGCGCCTGGCCCAGCCATAGCTTCGGCATCATAAGACTGATAGTTACCGCGCTCGCGCTTCGTTTGATGAATTGTCTTCTATTTATCGCCATCGCTCTCCTCCTAATTCAATTGGAACTCAGGCAGGCACATGATCTGGTGAACGAGTCCGCGCACTTTTTTGTCAATAGTCGCATCGTCGTTCTTGAACTTGATTTCCTGACCGTTGTCATCTGTCTGAAGGTACGCTTCCAGTTTTTTGCGCGTGCTGCCGTCTACGTCCAGCGGCCCAAGTACAGACAGGAATTCTTTAACGACCTTCTTAGGTTTGTTCTTGGTGAAAGATTTAAGCTGCTCTGTGGTAACAAAGACTCCGGGGTTGGTCGTGTTCCGCGTAGTAGCCAGAGTGTTGGCGAAATTGAATCGTTCGAGCATCGCCGCCGTGTTGACCCAGTCGAGATTGTATCCCCACCCTGCGACATCAGGAGGCCCGAACAAATCCATCCCTTGATCGCGCGAAGACTGCGCCGGAAGATTCGACACTCGCCTCTCTCCATTCACGCTTGTTCCGGGGTTGTACTTAGCTCCGAGCATTCGTATCGCTCCAACGATCAACTCGGCGGGCGATTTGACGAGGCCGAATCGCGCTCGCTCGCTAAAGAATTCATCCGATGTGAAGATCGCTCGCACCAGTTCTTTGATCGAATGATTCTTGTTCATATAAACATCGGCGAATTTATCTATGGTCTTCTTGTCGGCGTTGCTCGAAGTCAACGGATAGACGAAGAAGTTGAACATTTTCCACACCAGATATCTGGCAGTGGCGCGTTTCGCGCTGATTATCTGGATGACATCTTCGCCTGAGAAGTTCAACGTCTGGCCGTAGATGGTCTTCACAGTGTTGTCGTGCTGGCTCGCGTTGATCTGAAATGTGAAAGGCGCTCTCCTTTGATAATTCCATCCGGTGAAAGCGCGCGCGATTTCCTTCACGTCCTGCTCGGTGTAGTTCGGCTCGCCCGTAACCACATCGTTTATCCCCATCGTGAACAGCTCTTGAAGCTCGCGGCCAAAGTTCTCGTTCGGGCTGCCCAGAACGTTGGTAACGCCGTCGAGCCAGACGAGCATCGCGGGGTCTTTCGCTACTGCCATTAAAAGATCGTCAAAGCGATCAAGCGCGTGCTGGCGCAACGTCAGGTTCTGGTTGTACATCAGGAAGTCCTGCACCTTTGAGCTTGAAGTAGCAAAGTGGTTGTGCCAGAACAGCGTCAGCTTCTCTTCAAATGGGCGTTTAGTGAATGCGAGGCGTGTGAACCACCAGCGGCGAATTTCGCCGTTGCTGATCTCCTTTTGTTCCGTGGGCGGGACAAGGAAATCAAAGCTCTGGGTAAGCAGGGTGTTCAGCTCGCTGTTGTCAATCTGCGTGTAGTTGAGCAGAAAATCAACCGCGCCTTCACGCCCGCGCGCCACAAGATCATCAATCTCGCCTGAAGTTCCTCCGAAACCTGCGCGCCTGATCAGGTGAGCGCCTTCATCAAAGCTTAAAGTTGCCATAGATTGCTCTCCTCATTTGATTGCTCGGCGGTCGGCTGCCGCCGCCAGTAGCCACAATCTAAAACTTCCTGTGTGGCGGTATTTCAAAGGGGACGTGACAGCGGGGGAAAGAAGATGGTTTACGCGGTCACCCCTTAATGCTTTGCTGCTATTGGGATTAGATTCAATCCCGCTCATTCAGACTGTTGTTTGGGGGCAAAAGTCTGAAAAGTTTTTAACAATTCTCGAAGGCCAAATTTTAAGCCCGTCAAATTGATTATTACAGGGTGTGAGGTTTTCCCCGTCGCAGAGCCAAATTATACAGCAGCCGTCAGGTCTCGCAAAAGAGTATTATCGCCAAAGCAGTTTACAATAATTGCAACGTAACCAATCAGCCCCGTAGGGGCGACCTGTCTATAGCAGCACGATGCGAAATGATTCTGTAGCTCGCTGATTCTATAGACAGGTCGCCCCTACGGGGCTGAGTTGTTACATCGCAACTCTAAAGCTCAGGGCTTTAACTAACCCAAAAATCCCACGTTCGAGTAATGAGCGCCGAGCACTGCGCTGGAATCAACGCCGAGCCACTTATCCAGCATCGTGGCGTAGACCTCGCGGAAATCAACTTTGTATTTAGGATTGCCCGCCGGGTCAAGCTCGGTTGCAGCCAGTGATGGTTGCTCTCCGTACAGCCCGCCGCGCACGGGATTGCCTATGATAAAAACAGGCGCGATTGTTCCGTGATCTGTTCCAAACGATGCGTTCTCGCCCGGCCTCCGTCCAAATTCTGACCACTGCATTATGACAGTGTTATCGGCCAGATTGTGTTCCGCCAGATCCGTGTAGAATAAATTGACGGCTTCGGAGAACCATTTGAGCAAAATAGCATGCGCGCCTGCGAGTTTGTTGAGTTGCTGATTGCGGTCGCCGATTTGCCCTGAGTGAGTGTCGAACCCGTTCAGTTGCACGTAAAGCAACTGCGCTTCAGGGATAGTTATCATGAATTGAGCCGCCAGGCGCAACCCTACGGCGAGCGGGTTTGTTTGAGGATAAACGACCGACGATCTGTAAGTGTTGACTGACTGTTGGACTCGCTGCGCGCCTCTGACCGATTCAAACGCGGTGTTGTTTATCGAGCCCAGAAACGTGTCGGGCGAAAAACTGCGGCTCGCCGATTCGTTGAATGCATTGATCTGGTTGTTGTAATCGCCGGGATAGGCCGGGTCGCCGAGAAAATTATAGAGATCAAGATTGAGTATGTTTGGAACTACGACCTTGTCAGCGATAAAAGATTTCGGCAAATCCAGTCCTCCGATTGCCGCTGCCGCAAGGTTCGATTCGCCTATCAAGGCAATGTCTGCGTATTTGCCGAGCCAGCCTCTGTTTGCCAGCCCCGTAGTGTCTGCCGTGTGCCAGATGTCCATCGCAAGGAAATGCGAGAGCGTGGGATTCTGATAGCCGACGCCGAGCACTACTGCCACTTTGTTCTGATCGTAGAGGTCTTTGATCTCGGCCATCGCGGGATGAAATCCGAAGTCGTTCGAGATGAGAGTCGAAACGCCTTGCGCTGTTTTCAACTCCGTATCTTTCAAGCCGAGAGTGGGCCGCAGGCCATAGTATCGTCCGTCCGTGTAAGGCACGACAGTATTCAGCCCATCATTGCCGCCCGCCAGTTGTATCACAACTAGTTTGCGAGACGGATTTGCCTGAATATACTGGCCTCGCGCTTCGGTCGTCCAGAATCGAGGCATCACCAGCCCGACGGTCACAGCCGTCGCGCTTCGCTTGATGAATTGTCTTCGTGTCACGGGCATGGCGATTCTCCTTTCAGTTCAACTGGAACTCAGACAAACACATGATCAGGTGGATGAGGCCGCGCACTTTTTTGTCTATCGCCTGATCGTTAACCGCGAACTCGATGCTGCGGCCTTGATCATCAGTCTCAAGATAGTCCCTGAGCGTGCGAACTGTTTTCGAGTCCACGTCGAGCGGGCCAAGAACCGACAGCAGTTTTTTGACGGTCTTCTTCGCATTCTTTTTGGTGAATGCCCTGAGCTGCTCCCCGGAAAGCCACAGGCCCGTCGCGTTGATGTCGCGCGTGCGATTTATCGTCAGCAGGTCTGCGTAAGTGAAGCGGTTGAGCAGAGTCGAAGTGTTGATCCATCCCAGATTAAGCCTCCAACCTGCGACATCCGGGGGATTGAATAATTCCTGGCCCAGAAAAATTGACAGCGCTGCCAGAATATTCGCGCCGTCTTGAGCTGCGCTTGTTCCGGGATTGTATCGCGCGCCGAGCATTCGTATCGCTCCAACGATCAACTCGGCGGGCGATTTGACGAGGCCGAATCGCGCTCGCTCGCTAAAGAATTCATCCGATGTGAATATCGCTCGCACAAGCTCTTTGATCGAATGATTCCTGTTCATATAAACATCGGCGAATTTGTCTATGGTGGCTTTGTCGGCGTTGCTGGAAGTCAACGGGTAGACAAAGAAGTTGAAGAGTTTCCACACCAGATATCTGGCCGTAGCTGGTCGTGCGCTGATTATGTCAATGATGTCTTTGCCGTCGAAATTGAGAGTCTGCCCGTACACGGTTTTGACTTTGTCGTCGTGTTCGGGCGGGTTTTCAAAAAACAGAAAGGCGTACGGGTTGGGGTTATCGCGAGGGCGAAAAAATTTCCATCCGGTGAAAGCGCGCGCGATTTCCTTCACGTCCTGCTCGGTATAGTTCGGCTCGCCCGTAACCACATCGTTTATCCCCATCGTGAACAGCTCTTGAAGCTCGCGAGAGAAATTCTCGTTCGGCTGCCCGCTCACGTTGGTGACGCCATCGAGCCAGAGAAGCATGGCGGGGTCTTGCGCAACCTTGAGCAAGAGGTTGTCGAATCGGTCGAGCGCATACTGGCGCAGCGTCATGTTTTGAATGATCATGAAGATGTCGTCAACTTTGGAAGAAGCTGTTGCAAAGTGGTTGTGCCAAAACAGCGTCATCTTCTCTTCAAACTGGTGGCTCGTATAAACCATGCGGGTGAACCACCAGCGCTGTAGCTCGCCTCGATTAAATTTGGAAAATTCAAAAGGGTTCGAGAAATCGAAGCTCCTGTCGAGCAGGTCATTCATCGCTGTGTTGTCAATCTGATTGTAATTAATCAGGTAATCAACAGCGCCTTCTCGCCCGCGCAATACCAGAGTCTCAATCTCAGCGGGGTTTCCGCCGAAACCGGCGCGGCGGAGCAAGTGAGCGGCATCATCAGAGGTGAAACTTGCCATTGGTTTCTCTCCATGCTTGCTTCGACAATTTGCTGTGTGTCCTGCCAAACGCGTTATTTGACAGAAAGCCTCTATGTTAAATCAATACGTATTGCGCAAGCCTAAAGGATGAAAAATTATGCGCCTCGCCGGACAATAGTTTGCCGGGCGTGCAATGTGGGAGATTTCAGCGGGTTCCCGGCGCTGCTGGCATGACGTGCGAAGTCCATTCCATATCTTTTGCAGATCATAGCAAAATATTTTTTGCCTTGAAAAACCCAGCAAAACTGGTGTATTCTGGTTGGCTTGGCATATAAGGTATTTCAGAACAGAGGACAAGATCATTAAGGAGAATCAGGTTATGAGTGCTGTAGGCGTTTGCGCTTCTTCAAACAGCCGGGCGGAATATACGGACGCTCTGCGTGCCCGATGCGAGACGAATGGCAACGGGCGTGATTGTCGCGTGCTTAATCTTACTTCCAGCAGAGCCTTCGTTGAAAGCTTCGTGCCTCC
>DATEKX010000232.1:0-8224 GCA_035277165.1 Blastocatellia bacterium
GAAGTTTGGAGATGAAATTACCTATGCCGATGACCCGACTTCCCATATAAAATTAGAGTTCGGTTTCGATGTCGTGCAGATAGCGCGAGGCCGCTATGCGCCGGATGCTTATCACGACTTCATCGGATTCAAGGTATCAAAAGAAGTAATGCAGCGCGCATTCGCAAAAACCTACGGCATCGAGATGAAAGAAATATTCACGAGCTTGGATTTTGCTATCAGCACTTATCGTCGCACGGTGAGCGGGTTGATACCTGAGATGACAAAGGTCGCGTGGGAGTTAAAGAAAGACGACATCGAAAAGAACTCTCCGGGCATTACGCGCGACAAATTTATCTACAACCTTTCGCGCGCCGACTATGAAAAAGAGTACGGCAAGGATTATGAAAAGCCGGGGTTTGGCGCAAAGATGACTGCATGGTTCGTCCGCGTAGTTCCGAAGGTCGGCCCGTTCAAGGCTCTAGCGTTCAAACCGCCCACGCCCGAAGCCGAGCGCATGTTTATGGAGAGCTTCAACGCAACAATTGATCGTTATCAGGCGATGCTGGCCGAGGTACAGAGCGGAAAGTTGAATTTGCAAAACGCGGATTTCGACACGGGCAGGCCAACGCGCGCGGGCGAGTACCAGCTTGCGGATGAAACATATGCAAAGCTGTTAGAGAAACTGGCGAAGGATGATTTTAAAACGACAAGCCCGGAACTACGCCGGGACATACTTGCTTTCTATAACGATCTGAGCGCGCCTATCGCTACAAAGAAGGATAAGGATGATTGGCAAGACACACTGCGCGCGCTCGATAAGTTGAAAGCGGTGCAGGCCGAGCCGATGCGAGCCAATAGTAAGTGAGGATTGAATAAGAAAAACTGTGGCTGCTGTCACAGCGCGGCAAAGTTGGCAAGTAATCGCAGCCCAGCGTCCTGGCTCTTTTCAGGATGAAACTGAGCGCCGCAAATAGAAGCTCGCGCGCATATCGAAGGATAACGTATGCCGTATTCGGTTTCGGCAATCACGTCCTCGGTGTCTGCGGCTTCGATGTAGTAAGAGTGTACGAAGTAAAAATAAGTTCCGCCCGCCAATCCTTCAAGCAGCGGATGCGGTTTCAAGTTTTCGATCTGATTCCAGCCGATCTGCGGAACGCGAGGCCCTGATTCGGGAAAACGAACGACGCGACCGCGCATCAATCCCATCCCTTTATGAGTTCCAAACTCATGCCCTTCGTCAAACATCAACTGCAAGCCGACGCACAATCCAAGCACGGGTTTGTTTTCTTCAGCCGCTTCCACAACTAATTTATCCAACTCCGATTCACGCAACCGGCGTGCGCATTCGCCGAACGCGCCAACGCCGGGAAGCACGATTTTATCTGCCTCGCGTATCGCGCCCGCATCACTTGTGACGACGGCTTGCGCGCCGACGGCTTCAAACGCTTTTTCAACGCTGCGCAGGTTGCCCACGCCGTAATTTATGATTGCGATCATACGTGTCGCTAGAGCGTTCCTTTTGTCGAGAGCACGCCTTCGATGCGTTCCGAAGTTCGCGTCGCAGCGGAAAGGCTGCGCGCGACTGATTTGAAAACCGCTTCGACGATGTGATGCTGGTTCGCGCCGTACAGCAGTTCGATGTGAAGATTGCATCGGACTTCGCCCGCGAATGAACGCCAGAAGTGTTCGACCATTTCAACGTCAAGCTCGCCTACGCGGTCGCGCACATTGGTGACGCGGTAGACAAGAAATGCGCGCCCGCTCAGGTCAACAACTGTGCGCGCGAGCGTTTCATCCATAGGCACATAAGCCGCGCCGAAGCGCACGATGCCGCTCTTGTCGCCCAGCGCTTCGGCGAACGCCTGCCCTATCGTTATCGCGATGTCTTCAACGGAATGATGTCCGTCGATGTGCAGGTCGCCCGCGCAGTTGACTTCGAGGTCAAACAGTCCGTGACGCGCAAACAGGTCGAGCATATGATCGAGGAACCCTATGCCTGTTCCTATTTTCGATGTGCCGCGCCCGTCAAGGTCAATCTTAACCTGCACATCGGTCTCTCGCGTCGTGCGCCGTTTCTCTGCGACTCTTGCCATAGGTTTGTCCTCAGCTACGGATGATTCATCACTTCTTCGAGGGCTGCTATCAACCTGTCGTTCTCTTCGGGTGATCCGACCGACAGGCGGAAATACTCTGAAAGCATCGGATACTTGCTCACGTCACGAACCAGTATATCGCGCGCGACCAGTCCCTCGAAAATTTTTCGCGGCGGCAATTGAGCGCGCGCGATTATGAAATTTGCAGATGATGGCACAGGCTCTAAGCCTTGAATGGCAGCAAGTCTTTTCAAAAGCCGCTCGCGCTCGCTGATTATCAATTCGATTTGAAGTTTGAGCAGATCGTATCTTTCGCACGCGACTTCGGCAGCAGTGGCCGAAAAAAAGTTAAGGTTGTAGGGAAGCGTGGCCTTGTGTACTTCGCGCGCGAGTTCGGGCGACGCGAGCAAATAACCCACGCGCAGTCCGGCCATCGCCATCGCTTTTGAAAACGTTCTGAGCACGATCATGTTCGGCAACTGGGCAAGCAGCGGAACTACTGTGCGCCCTGAAAATTCGTGATAGGCTTCGTCAACTACTATCAATCCATCGAAGGCGCGCGCAAGATCGGTCAGGTCTTCTTCCGCTATGCGGCAACCCGTCGGGTTATTCGGCGAACAGAGAATAATCACATCAGCGCGGTCTTTTATTGCCCGCTCACGAATGGCATCAACATCAAACTGGAATTCGGCAGTGAGCGGAACGCTAAGAACTTCGCCGCCAAGCACCGTGACGATCTGGCGATAGAGTGTGAACGTAGGCTCTGAAATCAAAACGCGCGTGCCCGCGCTGACGCTCACCATCAGAGTGGCTTGGATCAATTCGTTCGAGCCGTTGCCCGCGAGCGTGCCTTCCGGCTTCCAGCCTGCAAATGCGGCGAGCGCAGAAAGAAGTCCTGACGGAACAAAGTCCGGGTAACGCGCCCACGCGCGATGCGCAAGGCGTCGCTCGACCTCTTGTTTGATCGCGTCGGGAATGTCGAACGGATTTTCGTTCTGATTGAGCTTAATCGAGGCGCGATACGGCGCAAGCGTGTAGGCAGTGATTGCGCGCACAGCAGGTTTGATTTTTTCCAGCGGATCACTCATTTTCCAACCTGATCAGCACAGCGCGCTTGTGCGCTGTCAGCCCTTCTGCATCAGCCATCGCAGCAATCGCGTCTGCGTTCTTTTCAATAGCGTCGCGCGTGTAGCGAACGACCGACTGGCGCTTTAGAAAATCGTAAACGCCGAGCGGCGACGAAAACCGCGCTGTTCCCACTGTCGGCAACACGTGATTGGGGCCAGCCAGATAATCGCCAACCGGCTCGCTCGACCATGCGCCGAAGAATATCGCGCCAGCGTTCTCGATCATCTGAGCCGCGCGCTCATCGTCTTCGGTCATCAATTCAAGATGCTCAGGCGCGATTTCATTTGCAAGCTCGCAAGCCGCTTCAAGCGATTCGACCACGAACACCGCGCCGTATGATTCAATCGAAGCTTTTGCAATTTCGCGCCGCTCAAGCGTTTCCACCTGTCGAGCAACTTCGCGTGTCACCGCGCGAGCAAAGCTTGCGCTTGTAGTGATGCAGATGGCCGAAGCTTCACTGTCGTGTTCGGCTTGCGCAAGCAGGTCTGCTGCGACGAATCGCGCATCGGCGCTCTCATCGGCAATAACGACTATTTCCGTAGGCCCTGCGATTGAGTCAATGCCGACTGAGCCGTAGACCAGTTTCTTTGCAATCGCAACATAGATGTTGCCCGGCCCGACTATCTTATCCACGCGCGGAATCGTCTCGGTTCCGAATGCAAACGCGGCAATCGCCTGTGCGCCGCCAACGCGATAGACCTCTGCGATTTTCAGTTCATCAATCACGGCAGCAACAGCCGGAGCGCTATCAAGCGTGCCGGGCGGCGTAGCGATTGCGATGCGGCGAACGCCTGCTACTTGAGCGGGCACGGCGTTCATTATCAAAGATGACGGATAAGCTGCGCGCCCGCCCGGAACGTACAGACCAGCCGAAGCGACCGGCATTATTCGCTGCCCCAGCAGGCTTCCATCTTCGGTAGTAATCTGCCAATCGGATTCGCGTTGTCGCTCGTGAAATGCTCGAACGTTTTCGATGGCTTTGCGAAACGCTTCAACAGTGCGAAGCTCAGCGCGCGAGGCTGCGCTGTGAATGAAATCAGCGTCAACGCGAAGTTCGTTCAGCTTGAGCGAAACGCCGTCGAATTTTTCGGTGTAGTGAATGAGAGCTTCATCGCCGCCTGCGCGAACTCCGTCTACGATTTCGGCCACGCGCGCGATCAGTTCTGAGTTCATCTGAAGCGAACGCGAGCGAATGCGGTCGAGCGCCGCATTTGTAGCACCGGGTTTGTACGTTGTTATTTCCATCAGCGATTTCAGAATAACGATCAGGACTCAACAACGTAGCACATGGAACGCACGGGCGGCAAAGAGTACAATGAAGCCATCTTTCGATGAATCTTTTACGCCTGCTGTCGCCGTAGTAACGGTTGAACCTGGCCCAATTCAAATCAAACTTCGGAGGAAGAAATCGAGATGGCGACCAATGATTATCACTTCATCACCCACTGGCGCGTGGGAGGCGATATAAACGAAGTAGCAGACATTTTGAAAGACGCAGCGGAGTTGCCGCGCTGGTGGCCTTCGGTTTATCTCGATGTGAAGATACTGGAGCTGGGCGATAAAGATGGCATTGGAAAAGTCGTCAGCCTCTACACTAAAGGCTGGCTGCCATACACACTGCAATGGGATTTCCGCGTCACAGAATCGAGCTATCCACATGGCTTCAGTCTCGAAGCATGGGGCGATTTCAACGGGCGCGGCATCTGGACATTCGAGCAGGACGGCAGCTTTGTCAATATTACATACGATTGGAAACTGCGCGCTGATAAACCGTTATTGTCGGCTCTCTCGTTTCTGTTCAAGCCTATATTTTCAGCCAATCATCGTTGGGCAATGGAAAAAGGCGAAGAGAGCTTAAAGCTTGAACTCGCTCGCCGCCACGCTCGCACGCCCGAAGAAGCCGCTCGCATCCCCGCGCCGCCTCGTTCGACATTTAAGAAACGATAATTATAAAGTCTATTCACCGCAGAGGGCGCAGAGGATACGCAAATACAATAATCTCTGCGCCCTCTGCGCCTCTGCGGTGAATCTGAACGGTTGACCCGCGCAGAACGATATGATAAACCGCCAATATTGCAGAGTTCAGATGAGGCTCACATATGATGCATGACAGCGATTTAACCATACGGCCCGAAGCGCTTTCTAAACTTGCGGCACCAATTTTTCCGACGAACTCGGTCGAGTTCGTCAACTCGCTCGCCCACTACTATCGCGGCGAGATGTCGCGGATGATGAGCTGGCGCGACCGGCTGGATCGCACGACCAACTGGGCGATAACCGGAGTCGGCGCGATGTTGTCGGTCTCGCTGTCGTCGCCGCAATCGCATCACGGCGTTCTGCTGTTTGCGATGATATTGATCTTTCTACTCCTGCACATCGAAACGCGCCGCTATCGCTTCTTTCACGTCTATCGCAGCCGCGTTCGCCTCATCGAGCGCAATTACTACGCCCGCATCTTCGCGCCGCGCGAGATAATTGATCCCGCGCATTGGATGAATCAACTTGGCGAAGACCTTCGCCTGCCGCGATTCTCGCTGACGCGCAATCAGGCGATGGCGAGGCGACTGCGGCGAAATTACATCTGGTTGTTTCTCATCCTTTTGCTTGCGTGGTTGCTCAAGACGACGACCACCGCGCTTCAGCCCGGCACAGACACAGCCCACCTCATTCACTCCGCAACCGAACTCTCCAACAACGCCGCCATAGGCTACGTCCCCGGCTGGTTCATCTTGATCGGCATCCTCGCTTTCTACGGATGGATGTTCTTCATCATGTTGAAGTACAGAGAAACAACGGGCGAACTGGCATACGGCGAAGTCCATGTTTGAAACACTCAATATTTGTCTTGTGTGAAAAAAGCAACCAAAACAAAATAATTGCATTGCTCGTCGCATAACCTGCGTCATGTAAGTATGGTGGGGAATTCGTAATCACAAAGTTTATATAGCGCTCTTTTGGCGACAGAGAAACACCAAAATCATTTATGCTTGTCGGGCAACGCATATGTTTTGCAGTCAGGCCATATATTCCGGGCTGTAATGCCAATGCCGTAGCCATCTAACACATCAAAATCGAAGGATGGGAATGCGGTTACGAGGTGCAGGAACCCGGCGAACCGACCTTCCCTAAGCCAGCCGGACAATAAAACAATGCGCGCGCTTTCAGCTTCTGAACTCCTGGATACATGGGAACGCGGACTCGCAGGACAGCCAATTGAGCAAGGGCTGATTCTTCTGGCGGCGGCCTGTCCCGAATCGTCGTTTGAAGAACTAACGCAATTGAGCATTGGCCGCCGCGATGCGCAATTGCTCAAACTTCGCGAAATGATCTTCGGCTCTCAACTGGTCAGCCTCGCCAGTTGCCCCCTATGCGAGCAGCAGTTCGAATTGAATTTCACAGTCGCCGACATCACGGAACAACAAACGCAGGAGCAAGTCGAATTGCTCACTTTCGCTCGTGATGAGTACGAGATTCAATTTCGCTTGCCCAACAGCGCAGACCTCATTCGAATGACAGGATGGGAAGCCGATCAGGCTCGCTTCTTATTATTCGGGCGATGCTTGTTCGAAGCTCGTCACAAGGGCGAAACGCGGTCGATTGATAATTTGCCGCCGGAGATAGTAGAAGCAGTGGTCGAACAAATGGTGGAAGCAGACCCGCAGGCCGATATTCATTTGACCTTAAAGTGTCCGGCGTGCGGTCACTCGTGGCAGGCTCCTTTTGACATAGGGGCATTTTTCTGGGCAGAGGTCAATGCGTGGGCGCGACATCTGTTGCGCGATGTTCATGCGCTCGCCTCGCAGTATGGCTGGTGCGAGTCGGACATCTTGCGGATGAGCGCGAGGCGACGACAATTTTATTTAGAGATGATTGAAAAATGAGAGACTTCCTGAGCGAACTCATAATGCGAAGTCGGGAGCCAGCAACGGCTATCACGCCGCGACTTTCTTCCCAGTATGAAGAGCATGTCACTTCAGATACGCCTGCCGCCATGCGCGCGATTCAAGAAGAGCCGGACGAATCATTCGCGTCTGATGAAATGAAATTCGCTCGCTCAACGAAGCTGATGCCCGATTGAAAGGAGAGGAGCGGGAGACTGCATGAAGATAAATATCCTAATCGAGCAATTGATACTTGACGGGTTGCCCATTGAGCAGCACGATGGCACAACTGTACAGAAAGCCGTTGAGTTGGAGCTTGTGCACCTGCTTGAAGAGAACGGATTGGGAAGCGCCATGCAATCGAGCGTCGGCCTGCCAAACGCGCAGGTCGGCTCCATTGATGTCGCAAATGACATCAACCCGAACCGGCCTGAGCATCAAGTTGCGGAAAAGGCTGGTAAATAAGTTCGCCGCACAAAGAATGTTACTGCATTTGCGAGCCAGACCATTCGCTTGATTGAGTATCGCGCAACGAGCGTGGATGGTTTATGTTTGGCATCAGGTCTGACCATAACGTTTTGCTGGAACAGCATCTACTTTCTGCTGAACATCGAGCATCTTTATCCTTTTTTTCCTTTTTGCCTTTTGCCTTTTATTGCCGTTTCGTCATACTGTTAATAGTCGGGCTGTGGTTGCAGTCCGCACTTGTATATGACTGGCGACCTTGTACTTCATTACAGGCTCGGAGAACGTCTCGGCGCGGGCGGCATGGGCGAAGTGTATGTAGCGGAAGACACAAGGCTTGGTCGCCAGGTCGCGATGAAATTTCTGCCCGCCTCTTACCAGTATGACCCGGACCGTCGCGAGAGATTCTTCAAAGAAGCCCGCGCTGCCTCGGCCCTGCGTTCGCCTTACGTAGCTTCTATTTACGACATAGGCGAACACGAAGGCTCTGCCTTTATCGTGATGGAATACGTCGAAGGCGAAGTGCTCTCATCGAAGCTCTCGCGCGGGCCTCTGCCCGTCTGTGACGCGATAGACACGGCAATGCAGGTAGCCGATGCGCTCGACGAAGCGCACTCAATGGGCATCATCCATCGCGACGTTAAAAGCTCTAACCTGATAATTACAGATCGCGGA
>DATEKX010000233.1:0-2518 GCA_035277165.1 Blastocatellia bacterium
TGCGAGGCTTGTGAAGACTTCGTTCTGATCTCGAAAATCTTTGTACGCCGGATAGGACATAACGTCGTTTGTGACTGCGGCAATCCTGTCCGGCGCTTCAACCGCAAGCGGGCGAAGCAGTACTGAATAGATCAGGCTGAAAATGGTTGTGTTCGCGCCAATGCCGAGCGCAAGCGACAGCACTGCGATTGCTGTGAAGGCGGGTCGCTTGAGCAGAGTCCGAATCCCGTAACGCAGGTCTTGAATGAAAGTTTCCACTGTTTCACCTCGGAGGTTAGGAATGGAGTAATCAGTAGCCCAAACGTGAGCGAGCGCGAATACCTACGCCCTTAGCTTACGCGCGAGCTACTGACATCTATCACTCACTACTACTCATTTGACTGCTAAAACGATGAGAGTGGCGTCATCCTGGAAGTCTCCGCCGCTGAACTCAGCGACGCTCGCCATCACCATTGCCTGCAACCTGACTGCATCAAGCTCACGGTTTTCAACCAACAGGCTGATCAGGCGTTCTTCGCTGAACTCTTCCCCTTGCGAATCCCTCACTTCCGTGATGCCATCGGTGAAAAGCAGCACACGGTCACCCGCTTTCAACTCGATCACGCCTTGCGTGAAATGCCATTCGGGGAACGGGCCTAAGACCGAGCCGCCTTCTTCGAGGCGAGCGACCGAGCCGTCCTCTCGCACAAGCATCGGAGCGTTGTGTCCCGCGTTGGCATAAGCAAGGCTGTTGTTTTCTGAATCGAGCAATCCATAAAAGAAGGTGATGAAACGATCATCGGCAGTATTGCTGCAAACGACGCGATTGACTTTCTCGCACACGGCAGCAGGCTCGACATCGGCAGACGCGAATGCTTTGACGGCGGCCTGCACGTTCGACATCAAAAGCGCGGCGGGCATCCCTTTGCCGCTCACGTCGGCTATGCACAAAGCCACGCGGCTATCGTCAAACTTCAACACGTCGAAGTAATCGCCCGATACCACTCGCGCGGGTCGCCATGCTCCTGAAATCTCGCAGCCCCGCGCTTGCGGAATCGTCTTGGGCAGCAGCCCTTGTTGAATGTCTCGGGCTTCGGCCAACTCTTGTTCTTGCCCGCGCGATTTGAGATTGCTTATGCCAACACCGACCTGCTCGACGATGGCGTCTAGAAATCTCATGTCCTCCGCGTCGTATTTTTCACCCGATGCCTTGTTGCCGAGGCAGATAAGACCCAGAAGATCGTTTTTGACTTTGATGGGCACTATCAAGGTGCTGTTTGAAGACGATTCGGATTGCTCTTCATCAATCAAATACGCAGCAGTAGTCTCAGAAGGCGCATCAATTAATTCAAGAAGATGCTCGTCAGGCTCGAATCTCAATTCTTCGAGCGCTTCGTCAAACGCGCCTGCTCTGGCTATGACGGAAAACGATTGTTCGCGCAGGGTACGTGTGAATATGACGACGGCAGAACTTTGCAAAGTCTGCTCGACGTGCTCTGCGACCGTGTTCAACATAGCGCGCAGGTCATTTGTTTCAGCAATCAGGTGGCTGAGAAGTTTGCGCTCAGCTTTCAACCGCTCTTTCCTGCGAATCGCTTGACCGACTTCGACCTGCTCGCGCAATGTGCTGACGAGCCTTGCATTCTCCCACGGCTTCAAAACGAAATCGCGCACGCCTCGGCGCATTGCTTCAACGGTAAGCTCTATGGTGCCCCACGCGGTCATAACGACTATTGGAAGCGTGTTGTCTAAAGCTTGAACGTGCGTGAGCAGGTCAAGCCCTTCCTGCCCCGATGTGGTATCGCGGGCGTAATTGAGATCCATCAGCAAGATGTCGTAGCTGCGAGCCTTGAGAGCTTCGATCACTTCGGCAGGCGAAGTCACAGCATCAGCCTGAAAGCCTTCGCCCTTCAACAGCAGGCGGAGCGCTTCGAGCACGTCCGGCTGGTCGTCGGCAATAAGCGTTCGCAGAGGGGCTGAAGAGGCTGTTTTCATAATGCTCATATCCGTTGCCATAAAGAGAATCCCGAAAGCACATAGCCAAGTAGTGTGCCATTAAAGTCGTACTGGCTAAACTGTTGAATAGTTCGACTTAAATAACTGCGGGCATTTGTGAAGGGATGTTTTTGTGTCCGCTTCCGGGAACGCCTTTTCCCAAAACCGTAGATTGATTTATCTCGCCATCAGGATCACTATCAGGCTGATTACCAGAGATGTTATTAAACCGAAGGCGAATAGCGCGAGGCTCAAAGAGATAGTTTGCCAGAACCTGAGTTCGTCTCTGTGGTTTTTGTCATCGTGTGTCAAGTCTTTCATAACTTTCACTCCTGCACATTTGACGTTATTGAAAAAAGTTAAAAATCTTCTGGCGCAACAGGCTTCTCGTAACGTCTAATAAAATGAAGGCCGGTGATGGATGATCTTTGATAATCAGGCAGGCTTCGGCAGCGCTTCAATGCAGCCTGCGCACGCAGGCGGCAGCATAAAGCCCAGAGCTAGAAGCTCTGGGTTAAACCGACAGCCCACGCACAACAAGCCC
>DATEKX010000234.1:0-4951 GCA_035277165.1 Blastocatellia bacterium
TAAACGTTATGTTGAAATTCTTGAAAGGGCGCAGGCGCTCACGCAATGCGTTTTTGTTATTCTTCATCGGAGTTCTGACGCTCAGTCTCGTCGGCCTGTTTTCCGTCGTGGTGTCGGGCGGCGGAGCCGGGTTGTTTGGCAGCGCGGGCGGCAACGATACTACTGTCGTTAAAGTGGGCGGCTACGAAGTTACTCTCAAAGAGTACAAAGACGCGCTCTCGAATTTCGGCCAGCAGGTAGCGCAGGGACAAGGCCGACCGCGCGGCCAGGGCCTTGCTGAGACCTATGCGCAGTTCGGCCCGCAGGTGCTTGATAACCTGATTGCTCAGAAGGTGATTTTGTATGAAGCCAACCGGCTCAGCCTCGGAGCTACGGACGCGGAACTGGAAGCGCGCATCATGCAAACGTTCAGTCCGTGGCGCGGCCCCGACGATTACAGGGCGCGGCTCCGGCAGGCAAACCTGACTCCTGTTCAGTTCGAACAATCTCTTCGCGCCAGCATCGCAGCCGAGCATTTGCGCAGCTATATAACGGCTGTCGTTCAGGTGTCGCCGCAGGAAATCGAAGAAGACTATCGTCGCACCAATACCAAATATTCTGTTCGCTGGGTCGAAGTGAAGCCCGAACTACTCACGGATAAAGTGCAGGTCAACGATGCGGATGTGCGCGCTTACTTTGATTCTCACAAAGAAGATTTCAAGATCACAACAGAGCAGCGGCGCGGTCGCTACATTTTCATTGATCCGGCCAGAGCCGGAGAATCTTTGCAAGTGTCGGATGACGAGCTGAGACAAGAATACGACCCCGAACGCAACGTTCAACAGGTTCGCGTCAGCCAGATAGTCATCAACGCTCCAAAAGCGCCAGCACCTAACTTCAGAGCAGAGCCGAACTCGGACGCGGCAACCAAAGCGCAGGCGGAAGAAGACGCGGCGAGGAAAAAAGCGCAGGACATTGCCGACCGCGCAAGGGGGGCCGAGGGCAAACCGGCTGAAGATTTCGCAGCGCTCGCGCGCGAGACGAGCGAGGACGGCGCGACCAAATCCGGCGGCGGCGACCTCGGCTGGGTGAACAAGAACGATAAACGCGAGAGCGACGATCCGCTCAGCAATGCCTTCACGCTGAAACAGGGCGATGTGAGCCAGCCCATCAAAAAAGGCGACAAATATTACATATTGAAAGTATCCGACCGCAAGCTTGCCAGCTTCGAGGAAGCGAAGCCTCAGCTTTTGAAAGCTGCTCGCACGCGAAAGGGATACACGGAAGCGGTCAACATAGCAAAGGATGAAGCCGAGCCGAGATTAAAAGAGACCAAAGATGCAAATGCGGTTGTCACCGAACTCAACCAAAAACGCGGCACTATGGTCGCGTCTGTCAGAGAGATACCTTTCTTCTCTTCGGGCGAGTCTATTCCTGAATTGAGAGACGTTCCCGAAGTGGAATTTGCCATCTTCAATCTTGAAAACCCCGGCGATGTGAGCGAACACCTGCCCGTCAGCGGCGGAGTGGCCATTCCTCAATACGTCGAAAAGCGTGACCCGCACGACCCGTCTTTTGAAGAAGTGAAACCGAAAGCCGAGCAGCATTATCGCGCAGACAAAGCGAAAGAACTTGCAAACGAACGCGCGCAGCAGGTTGCGAAGGCTAACTCGCCCGACGAGTTGAAAAAGATTGCAGATTCTTTGGGACTAAAAACCGAGGAACGCGCAGGCATTGCCGATACAGATTCAATAGGCGCGCTCACGACCAAAGAGAGCCGCGAGCCTATATATAAGCTCAAGGCTGGCGAAGTGCTGCACACGCCTTTGAAGGCTGAAGGCAGCGACAGCTTCACGATTGTGTCTGCCGTGTCGCGCAAAGATGCCGACATGGGAGAAACTTTCCAGAAAGAGAAAAAATCAATCGAGCAACGATTGCTCGACGAAAAGCGCAACACTTACTATGCCACTTACATGTCTCAACTTCAGAAGCAGATGAAGGATGACGGAAAGATCAAAATCTATCAGGATAGGATCGATTCGGCCATACAAGCCGCTGCCACCACGCAACCGGGTCTTGAAGAATTGCCCGGAATGCCGGGCGCTGGTCAACAGCCCCCAGTCCGGTCTGGCCCGCGACGCGCTCCGCAGACAGGAATGCCGCTCCCGAGCCGGTAGGGAGTTAGAGTGTAGGGGTGAAGAGGTGAACGGGTGAAGAAGATAAGATCGGCGTCTGCGCCAATCCTTCTTACATCCTTTCACCCGCTCACCCCTTCATCTTCATACAGTGGCGATATCGCCGCTCTTCTCTTTTTCGCGAACGACAATCAAAACATCTGTATCCGCTTCGTCGCTCTCGATGGGCCACATTGCAGCGTCCCAGTAAGTGACTCCGCGTTCAGGCTGGGTTGGAACCGCATAGGGGTAGCGCGAGATGAAGTGAGGTTGTTTGGTCATCCGAACCGTTTCGAGCGCCTGCCCGGCTTCGCCCGATACGTCAGGGAAAATATCTGTTGCCTTCTTGCCAATCAAATCGTCCGCGCTGTATCCGCCTGCGGCGGCGTATGCGCGGCTGACCGCCTTGTAGGTTCTGTTTTTGTCAATCAATGCCGCTGCCACCGGCGCGTCTGTCACCATGACGGGCAGCGTTGAAACGTTCCGCTCAATCGCCAGCATTGCCTTTTGCCCAAGCAGGTAAATTACTCTATCAAGCAGGCTTTCAGCGTCAGCAGGTTTGGTGAGATAAGCCTGCGCTCCTGCTTGCATTCCGCGCTCGACATCTTTCTTATAGGCGGCGGCTGAGACGAACATGATAGGAGTAATTCTATTAAACTCCCGGATCTGTTTGCATAGCTCGACGCCGTCGCCGTCAGGCAGTCGCACGTCCATGATGATCAGGTCGTAGCTGGTCGAGAGCGCGCGCGCAAGCGCATCCTTCATAGTGCTCACTGCTGTGACCTGATAGCCTTCCATTTGCAGTAGCACGCCGTAAACAAATCTTGTGTCCTCGTCATCCTCGACGATCAAAATATGGAGCCGAACTGCGTCCATTTTTTATTATCTCCTGCTTATTTATGTATCTGGGAAACCCCAACCCGAACGAGACTTAAAATTCGCCGCTCGTGTGCTCACACAATGCGTTACTCTACTTATGGGCAATTATCTCTGGCAGGCCAATTCCAGGGCTATCAGTCGAGGTTGCTCTTTAATGACAGCGCTCATTTAGCGAGAGCCGTCGGCAACCCTTCTTTGGCCTGCCCCGGATAACCAATCCTCCATCAAGGCACGGTTGACATTAACTTAAATTGGCACGCAACGCAATGGATAGTTTTCCTTTGCCGCAGCGCTTGAAATTCCCGCGAGGATTTTATATCTTCGCGCTGTAACTCCGGCCCCGATACTTCTCACCAGGAGGATTACATGCGTTGCGTTTCTTTTTTACTCGTGTGTCTTGTCGCGCTGTTTGTCACGGCGCAGAATCAAACACCGACATCGCCTGCTGAGAAATCCACAGAGCAAGTGTCGCCGCCCGGTGTTGCCGATAACGAGAAGCAAGAGGTTAAGACTTACACGCTACCGCCGGAGAAATACGAAAAGGCAATCGCCTACTCTAAAGCGGGTTACCGATTGCACTTCATTGCCGTTGCCTATACGCTCCTTATACTTTTGATAATTCTGAAACTCAGAATCGCCACGCGCTTCCGCAACCTGGCCGAAAGAATATCTCGCCGCCGCATTCTACAGGTAATCATATTCGTGCCGCTGTTTATACTGCTCTACGATCTGCTTCAGTTTCCGCTCGATGTTTATGGCCATAGCCTCGGCCTGCAATATGAAATGTCAATTCAAGGCTGGGGAAGCTGGATGTGGGACTGGGCGAAAAGCGAATTGATAAAAATAGTTATTTTGACGGTCGCGCTATATTTCTTTTACGGTGTAGTCCGTCGCAGCCCGCGCAGGTGGTGGTTATATTCAGGGTTTGCCGTATTCCCGATCATCGTCTTCTTTGCTTTTCTCACTCCTCTCGTTATCGCCCCGTTGTTCAACAGATTCGAGCCTCTCGAAAACAACAATCCCGCGCTTGTAACTGAGATTGAAAAATTAGTGGCGCGCGGCGGCCTCGAAATTCCGCGCGAGCGAATGTTCGAGATGAAGGCAAGCGAGAAAGTCCGCGAGCTTAACGCCTATGTTACAGGCATTGGCGCATCGAAGCGCGTCGTCGTGTGGGACACCACGATTCAAAACATGACCGCGCCGCAAACGTTGTTCGTAGTCGGCCACGAGATGGGCCATTACGCGCTCGGTCACATCCCCAAAAGCATAGCCTTCACGGGCGCGTTTATGATGCTCATTCTTTATTTCGTGTACGTGGCCGTGAACTGGGCGCTCGAAAGATGGCAGAGGCGATGGGGGCTGATCATTGATGATTGGGCGAGCCATCGAGTAGTTGGTTATCGCAATAAACACAGGATAGTGAACGGTCTGGGCGATTGGGCTTCGCTTCCGGTGTTGATGCTCTTCTTTTCGCTCTTCGTTTTTCTGGCAGAGCCGGTATTTAATACATTCAGTCGTTATCAGGAACATCAAGCCGATATCTACGGGCTTGAAGTCACGCACGGCATCGTGCCCGATTCAGCCCGTGCCGCCGCCGAAGCGTTTCAGGTACTGGGCGAAGTTGATCTGGCCGACCCTCATCCGAGGGCGTTCATAAAACTCTGGCTCTACTCTCACCCGCCGCTTGCCGAGCGTTTGGTCTTCGCGCACGAGTACGACCCCTGGACTAAAGAGCAGCCGACAAAGTTCGTTTCTGCCGCTCAATAAGCGAGCCTGTCAACCTTCTTGAATCCTGCAGGGACGACAAACTGATCGGGCGCGACTTTGGTCTTTACATCATGCCGCTCTGTTATTACTTTCACGCCGCCCTCGGACTGCATCTCGATTCTGATTGCCAGATTGTTGAGGTCGCGCGCGCA
>DATEKX010000235.1:0-19008 GCA_035277165.1 Blastocatellia bacterium
TCAGGAATAAGAGAGCTGCAAGAATTGACAACCAACGCCAGCGGATTAAATGAATTGCAATCATCGGAGTGTCTCCTTCACCTTAAAGTCTGTTTTAGAAAGAAGCTCCGTAGGAGCGACCTGTCTATAGTTAACGCAGAATTAATTTTCACTGTAGCTCCGTAGGAGCGACCTGTTGATTCAGAGGTCGCTCCTACGGAGCTACGACAAACTCTACTAACGCCGATACTATAGACAGGTCGTCCCTGACGGGACTGCTAAAGCAAGCTTTTAGATTTTAACTCAATCTTTGAACCAGTACTTTGTCTTCTGCGCCCATTCGCTCTTAGGGTATTTCCTGTGCAGCGTGTCATAGGCTTGCTTTGAAAACGTGCCGGTCTGTTTGTCCGTGCATCCGTAACGGGTCGCCCTAACTGCAAGGTGCAGCGCTTCGGGCGCGCGCGCATCGTCCGGTTTAACGCCTGCCCACTTCACCGCCTGAGCGCTAAGATAATTCGGCCCAGTGCCTAGAGCAGCAAGACGCTTCCACTCTGCGCTCGCCGTCGTCTTTTGCGCGGCGGTGAGAAAATCGGGCGCGCTGATTTTATTCTGCGTCTCGACTTTCCTGAATACGTTTTGATTGTCAGGCGAAACAGTCTGGCCGTACTCGCACCACCAGTTGTCGCGATAGCTTTCTATCTCGCCAAACGCCGCCGCGCGTCCCATGCTCGAATCAACAGTTGGTCGCGTGCCCGGAAACTTCAGCATCAGGTAGACGGCTGCAAATTTTTTAGCCGCTTTGTCCTGCGCCGCAACATAAGCGTCGAGATACTGTTTCAACTCAGGCGCAAGGCTTTCAACTGCCGGGATGAGCACGAGCGCCGTCGCTTCATCGTCGAGCAGCGCGGCGCGCGCCCACACTGCAATCGCGAGGTCTTTGCGCAAATGCGTATGTAGAGTTTTGTTCAAAGCAGCTTCTTTCAAAACGCTCAACGGCATCATCTCATTCAGCACTCGCGTCGCGTCTTCGTCCCAGGACGCGCGAATGCGCGGAGAGTTTTTCACATCGTCCGATGCTTCATCTTTATCCATCGGAAGCTCTCTGCCGTCCTCATCATAAGTAACGCCGGAAGGCACGCGCTCGGAGTACCGAAGAAACTCGTTTAGATTCGTAGCGACCCTCATCCTGAGCGAGAGGAACCGATTGAGCGCAGACGCCGGAAGCGACGAAGCAGACGAAGCAAACAATTCGTCGAGCCGCAGGCGCGCTTCGTCTTTGCGATTTGATTCGATCATCAATCTGTCTAGGTGATACGCGATTGATGTAGTAACAGGTGAGGCTGACTTGAGCTTTGCCGTCGCTGCTGAAACGAGCGCGGCAGCCTTCGGATGATCGGCGTTGATCTTTGTAAGCGCAGCCACAAGCCACGGGGTCGCGCCGGTCTTCTCCCATTTTTGCAGAGAGTAGTTGAGCGCGTCTGCATCTTGAATTTGAAACGTAAGCACCCAGTCGGTCAAATCGTCTTCGCGCCCGGCTTTCGGAAGTCCGGCAAACGTTCTTTCTTTTTCGCTGTCATCGTCCTCGCCTGTGAATCGGTCGAGCAGCCGCGTGTAATCAAGCAGATCTTGTTTCAGGCTCGCGCCCGCGTTTTTCTTGAGCAGGTCCTGGGCAAGTTCGTGCAGGCGGCTTTCCGGGTCGAGGCGGAATCGCACGAAGTTCCGCAAGCCTCTGGCAGACTGGTGCAGCGTGGTTTGATTTTTGTCGGCGAGAATTTTTTCCAACTGCGCTTGAGCCTGCGTGAGCGCGGCGTTGTCTACTTTGCCATGCTCTGTTGTCAGCGTCGCTTTGCGAATGAGCGTTCTTGCGACCAGATAAGGCGCTATCTGGCGAAATGGAGAAGAGCCGTCGGCGGCGATTGCCTTGAACATTTGGCCTGCCGCGTCGAAGTTGCCCGCATAAAAATTCGCTGCGGCAATTTGATAAGCTCGATTCGCTTTGATCGTTGGCGAGGCAGACGGAGCGGCGGCTTCAATAGTCCCTTTGCCTTCAGAGCAGACGGCAAAGACTTGTTGCTGAGTCGCGGCAAAGTCTTTGGCTTCCGCGCTCGACGCGCCGTATTTTGCGATCAGTTTGTTCAAAGTGTCAGCCGCGTTTCGGAAAGCGTCCTGCGGGCAATTGAGATAATTGACGTAGAAGTCTTTTCTGTCTTCGGAGCGAAATACTTCTGGCTTCGCCTGCGCGTTCGCGCCCGGAATTTTGCTTAACGCTTCGAGCCACGCTTTCACCCAGTCTTCTGACTGGTCAGTCTCCCAGTAAGGCTTTAGCCGTTCGTCCCACAGAGCGAGCGCTGACTTCTGTTCTTCCTTGTCGAGTCCCGCGCCTGTGAAGTAGCGATAAGCGACCACGAGATAAGAGCGCGCATAAGCCGGTTCGAGAACGCCTAGTTCGCCAGCCGCGAATCGCGTGAGGGGAAGGTCAGGATGCTTCTCGTAGGTGAAGACGGCGCGCGCAACGAACGGCCCGCAACCGAGCGTGGGACGTGTGCTGCAAAACAGCGCGGCCATCATTACGATAATGAAAATCGCTTGCCATCGCTTCAAAGTTTTTAATCTCTTTGTTGCCATTTCCGAACCTCTTCAACAATTTTCTGCGCGGACTGCTTAGACCACGAGCGCGGGTTGAACACGTAGACTCTTCGACCGGCAGGCAATGCAGTCAGCGGCTCATCGGTTGACAGGCCAAGACTGTGACGCGCGATTCGAGCGCTGAAATCCGTGCCCGCCTCAAGCCGCGCCAGGATGTTCGGGCGATCAACGCCCATGCGAAACAGCATCGGCACGGCTTCGTCTATCGGAAGACCTGTGAGCCAGTTGTCGCCCATGCACCATGACGCAAGCGCAGTGATAGATAGTCTGACTCTGGACGGAAGCTCGCGTCGTAAATCCGTAAGCAAGTCGCGGTAAAACTCTCGCTCTGACGAGCGCGCATCGAAATCTATTTGAATCGCGGCGACTGTTTCATTGCGCGCGAGTTCGGCAATAGCGGTGACGGTTTGCGCTCGCTCGGCGGGTGAAAGCCGCGCGGAACGATTCGATTCGATGCGCGCGACGGCGATGAGTTTAGTATCAGGCAGAACGCTCAGAGGTTGAAGTCGCGGTCGAATGATTGCCTTGTCGTTTTGCAAATAGATCGTTCGCGCAAGGAACGCGACGCCAACTTCGTCTGTGTTGATGAACCGTAAGTCTTCGGGTCGTTCCCATGCCCAGAGAATAATTTCAGGAAACTCGCTCATCCGGTCTTCGGACGAAGCAGAAGAGAGCAAAGCTTTAACTCCCGTATCGAACCTGCCGAAGAAGAAAATTAAAGCAGGCATCAGCGCGGCAAGAGCTACGCCTGCGATCAGATTTCGTTTTGATTTCTGTGAAGCCGTGCGCATATCAATTTGATTTAGCGGACGAAAGTATACGCTTGAGGCGGTGATGAAGAAAAGGGGTCAGCCTTGTCGCCAGCTTCGCACATCTCGCGCAAGCGTGCCGAAGCCGTCAGGGAATAGCCGCTCGATCATATCAAGGTTCTGAATCAACCGCGTTGCCTCTTCAATAGCGCGCCTCGTTTCCAACTTCAATGATGGGCGATCAGTGCCATAAACGTCGCGCTTCAATTGATTCTTCAATTCACGGGCGGGAGCTCCTAGCTTTTGAATCAACATTGCTTCGGTACTGTGTGGGTCAACACCGCAACGATACCAAGCCTCAATCGCTGGGATAGCTAAACCTACAGCTATCTTGAGTGGCATCCGATTAGGAAATGTCTGGTTAATAATGGTACGTAGAAGGCAAACACGACATTCTTTATCAATATTATTATTAAGCTCATGAGAGTTTTGATGAACAGGAGAATTGTCCGAGTCTACAACAAGAACAAATGCTTCAGCTTCCTTATGATAATGAAGATCCTTCAGTACAGAAGGAAGAACATTACGAACAGAAGGCCAGCCTCGTGTTCGCAGAGACGGCAAAGTAACTATCTCAGTTTGTATACCGAGAATAGCTTCGACGACAATGCGAATAGCAGCTTCATCTGCCAGTGATTCGCTAAAGACTGCAAGTTTCATGTATTGGAAGGAACTCCACCGAGAATCCCGGTGTACCAAATATCGCCCAAATGAGCATCCTCTAAAATCTCATCAATATTGCCTTGATCCAACAGGCGCTCGAATCGCGCTTCTTGTCCTATTTTGTTGGCAATGACAATTTCTTCAGGGTGATCTCTGAACAAATCAAGTAAGTAAGGCGAATGAGTCGTTGCAATCACCTGAACCGGGTCGCGCTTCTCGCCAACGCTTTCGGGGTAAGCCAACCGATAGAGAGCGTCGCGCACATCTCGTAACAGTCGGGGATGAATGCCGCGATCAGGCTCTTCGATGCAAACTATCGGCGGAGGGTCTGGTACATAAGCAAGCGTTAACATTGCCAGAGCCAGAAGGATTCCTTGTGAAAGGTCAGTCACAGCAATCTTATGCTGACCTTCACACGTTCGTAATGAAATTGCTCTATGGCCTGTTTTTGGTGTTTCAAAAAGAATTCGATCAAATTCCGGCAGCCACCTGTTTAGTTCTTCATTAAGAGCTTCAAATCTCTCTGGCTCATTATCGCGAAGACGGTCAAGAACTCCGGCAAGGTTAGCGCCATCGGGAGCCAAAGTTATATCAGGTATGAGTTGAGTAGGAGCAGCTATAGCCTCTGCATCTAGTGAGTAAATGCGAGTCGCAGATAACAGGTCGTCTAAAATATGTGAGTCTTGGTCTTTATTGCCTATCTGTATACTTTTACGACCTGTGCCCCAGAGTGCCCAGGTCGCAATGACTCTTGCTCCTGCAAAAGGCTTCCCACAGTTTACGATTACTTCAACAGTCTTATCCGTTTCCTTAAGAGCGGCAGTTACGATCTGGCGATGCAGCAATTGGTGCGGCTCTCTCATTGCTTTGAGAGCTTGTATAGCCGTGCTCTTGCCGCTTCCGTTCGGGCCTACGATCAAAGTGAAGCGGCTCAGTGGGAGCGTCGTGTCGCGCAAGGCTTTGAAGTTGTGAAACTCAACGGATTTGATCATACGCTCTCCTTCTGTTCGGAATCCTAGCACACATATATTTCAAACCCAATACTGCTGACAGAGGTGATAATATCAATCGCGAGAGAAACTATGTTCAACAAAGTGCTGATACTTTCCGCCTCTGCCGGGGCCGGTCATATCCGAGCGGCTCAGGCCATCGAACGCGCGATCATCGAGATGAATGCGGCTCGCGAAGTCCGCCATGTTGATACGCTTGAATATACAAACAAGGTCTTTCGCAATCTCTACTCGAAAGCTTACATCGAGATGGTAAACAAAATGCCGGACGTGCTCGGCTGGCTCTACGATCAATTCGACAAGCCGTGGAAAAACGAGCGCCGCCGCCTCGCTTTCGATAAGCTCAACACGCGCCCGTTCGTACGGATGCTTCGCCAGTATCAGCCCGACATCATCATCTGCACGCACTTTCTTCCGGCAGAGATCATTTCCTGGCTCAAAGCCAAAGAACAGCTCGCAGCCCGCCAAGCCATCGTCGTCACGGACTTCGACGTTCACGCGATGTGGTTGTGCCATCACTTCGAGCAATACTTCGTCGCGATGGATGAAACGCGAGCGCATCTTGAAAAGCTCGGCATACTGCCGTCTAAAATAACCGTCTCAGGCATACCCATTGATCCTGTATTTTCAAATCCGCTGGACAAACGCGAGATGCGAAACAAACATAATCTCAAGCAGGATAGAACTACAATTCTTATCTCGGCTGGAGGCTTCGGAGTCGGCTCAATCAAAAACCTCTTGATGTCTCTTCTCGGGCTCCGGCATCCGGCGCAGGTCGTAGCCATCTGCGGTCGCAACGAAGAGTTGAAATCAGAGCTTGAGCAAGCGTCGGCTGGGATTGCGCCTGACAATAACGTAGCGGTTAAAGTTATCGGCTACACGAAAGAGATGCACGAGTACATGGCGGCTTCCGATATTTTATTGGGCAAGCCGGGCGGATTGACTACATCGGAAGCGCTTGCGATGGGGCTGGTGTTTGTCATCGTGAATCCTATTCCGGGACAGGAAGAGCGCAACTCCGATCACCTGCTCGAAGAAGGCGCAGCTATTCGCGCAAACAACCTGCCAGTGCTCGCCTACAAAATCGACCGACTGCTTGACGATTCGGCGCGACTGGCTCGAATGCAGGAGAGCGTTCGTCGTATCGCTCGCCCGCGCGCGGCTTTCGATATTGTAGATCGTTTGCTCGCGCTCAAAGCGAATGGATGAATGTTGAAGACTAGGCGGGCTGCTGCTGAGTCAGGCAGTGAAGCGTTCCGAGTCCCCACACCAGATCAACAGCGTGGATGCCTGTCACGGGGCGATCAGTGAACAACTCGCTGAGTATGCCTAAGGCGATGCGGTCGTTCGGGTCGTTGAACGTAGGCACGAGCACTGCCGTATTCGAGATGTAAAAGTTTGCGTAGCTCGCCGGGAGTCGCTGGCCGTTGAAGATGAGTGGCGCAGGCATCGGCAATGGCACGACTTCGATCTTCGACCCATCTTCCAGCCTCATGCCTTCAAGCCGCTCGCGATTTTCTTCAAGCGGGCGATAATTATAATCACTCGCATCATCTTCTTTGCAGAGCACAACCGTTCGAGCATTGACGAAGCGGCATAGATCATCAACGTGACCGTGCGTATCGTCGCCCGCGATGCCGCGCCCAAGCCACAGCGTATTGGTCGCGCCTAAGAACTTTGCGAAAACCGATTCAATATCTTTGCGCGACAAGCCGGGATTTCGCACTTGAGTCTCCTGATCGAGCAGACATTCTTCGGTAGTCAAGATAGTCCCTTGCCCGTTCACGTCAATGCTTCCGCCTTCGAGCACAACGTCGCGGCCATTGTGTTTAGCGTGAAAGATCGGGCAGCCTAGCGCGCGCGCCGCCCTTTCAGGCACACGGTCATCTTTTTGCCAGTCTGAATATTTGGCCCATGCGTTGAAGCGAAAGCGGGCGATAGCGACTTCGCTTTTGTTGCGTTCGCGTTTGACGAACAGCGGGCCGAAGTCGCGCGTCCATCCGCGATTGGTCGGAAAGCGAAAGAATTCTATGCGAGAAATATTCGCGCCCGCGCGTGTGAGTATGCGCAGCGCCGCAGATTCGTGCTTTTCAGAGTTGACTATGATGCGAACGATTTCACCTGCGGCGAGCTTGCGCGCTATTTCGCCGTAGACCCATTGAACAGGCGTTATCTTGCCGGGCCAGTCGGTCAGGTTGTGAGGCCAGCCGATCCACGTAGCTTTGTGTAGGTCCCACTCGGCAGGCATAGCAAAGCCCAGCGCCGAGGGACTCTTTTCAGTCGCTTGTGTCATTGATTGTCGTCTAAGAAACGGCGCTCGATGCCTGTGTAAGCATCAATGCGGCGGTCGCGCAGGAACGGCCAGTTGCGCCGTACTTCTTCGATTCGACTGACATCTACTTCGCCGACCAGAATCTCTTCTTTGTCAATCGAAGCTTCGGCAATAACGACTCCGAACGGGTCACACAGAAATGAGGAACCCCAGAATTCGACTCCCGCAGTGCCTTCCACAGGTTTCTCGTGCCCGACGCGATTGACCGCCGCGACGTAAACTCCGTTAGCGATGGAGTGGCTGCGCTGAATGGTTTGCCAGGCATTGTGCTGCGACGCGCCGTATTGTTCTTTCTCGTGAGGATGCCAGCCGATTGCTGTCGGATAAAACAGAACGTTTGCGCCTCGAAGCGCCGTCAGCCGCGCGCCTTCCGGGTACCACTGATCCCAGCATATCAAAGTCCCGATCTGCCCTACGCCGACATCGAACGAGCGAAATCCGAGATCGCCCGGCGTGAAATAAAACTTTTCGTAATAAGCCGGGTCGTCCGGTATGTGCATCTTGCGATAGATGCCAGCCGTCTTGCCTTCGCTGTCAATCACAACCGCGCTGTTGTGATAAAGCCCTGCGGCGCGGCGCTCGAATATAGGAGCGACGACGCTGACTCGATGTTCGCGCGCGACGCGCGAGAGCGCTTCGGTTGAAGGGCCGTCGGCAGGTTCTGCAAGATCGAACAGATCGGCATCTTCTTTCTGGCAGAAGTACTGAGAGCGAAACAGTTCAGGCAGACAGATGACCTGAGCGCCTTTTTGCGCAGCCTCTTCGACTTTGGCGACGGCCTTTTCGAGATTCTCATCAGGGTCAGGCGTGGCGGACATCTGCACCAGCCCGACAGTAAATTTCTTTGCGTTTGGCATGATTAAAGCTTACACAAATGCAAACTATCTGCGCCACACAGAAACCACAATATTTGAATCACAAAATCAGCATCGCGTCGCCGTAGCTATAGAAGTGATACTCGCTCTCAACTGCATGACGGTATGCTTCAAGAACAAGCTCGCGGCTGCCGAAGGCTGAGACCAGCATCAAAAGCGATGACTCAGGCAGGTGGAAATTCGTCACCAGTCCGCTTATAACTCGAAACTCGAAGCCCGGATAAATAAACAGGTCTGTCGTTACAGGATGCGGCGACGCGGCGACACGATAGTCGGGCGCTTCACGTGCTGCTGATTCGAGCGCACGCGTGGTCGTTGTGCCGACGGCAATCACGCGGCGATTTTCTTTGAGCGCAAGGTTGATTGTGCGAGCGGCTTCTTCGCTGATTGAATATCTCTCAGGCTCGACATGGTGGTCTTCGACTCGTTCGACGCGGACAGGTTGAAATGTGCCATAGCCGACGTGCAAAGTTATCTCTGCGATTTCAACTCCGCGCTCGCCGAGCAAGTCAAGCAACTCCCGCGTGAAGTGCAAGCCTGCGGTCGGCGCAGCTACTGCCCCGCGCTCGCTCGCATAGACTGTCTGGTAACGCTCGGCGTCAAGCCGGTCTTCTTCGTCGCGCTTGATATAAGGCGGAAGCGGCGTGCGGCCTATGCGGTCTATTATCTCGTCGAAATCGCCGTCCGTCTCAAACCTGATTATGCGCCGACCGAACTCGCGCCAATGTAGCACTTCACAAGCGAGCTTGCCGCGCGCGAACTCGACTCTCGCTCCGGGCAGAAGCGACTTGCCGGGCCGGACTAAAGCTTCCCACACCATCGGCTCCAACTGGGTCACGAGAAAAACTTCCGCCCGCCCGCCCAAAATGGTTTCGCCTCGCGGCGTTTCTCTCAGCCTGCGACCGATGAGCCGCGCAGGAAAGACTCGCGTGTTGTTGACGACCAGCACATCGCCGCTTCTGAAGTAATCCGTCAACCGCTCGAAGATTGAATCCGTGAATGTTCGTTTTGCGCGATCAACGACGAGCAGTCGCGAGCGTTCGCGTCGCGCCGCAGGTTCCTGCGCTATCAACGCTTCGGGCAATTCGTAATCGAAATCAGAGACAAGCATCTACCCTTTAACTTATCTTTCTGCCTTCACGCCATCGTCCACCGGCAGATTGCCTGTGCTGTGGTGAGGGCCTTTTTCCGATGCGGTGTAGAGATGGTCGCGGTGCAGCAGAGCCGTGAACTGCGCGCCGAATAACATTATCACGCTCGATAAATATACCCACGACAATATGGCTACTCCCGCCCCTATCGAGCCATACAATAAATCGTAATGAAAGTACGGCAGCAGAAAAGCGAATCCGAATTTCGCGCCTTCCCACAACACGCCCGACAACACTGCGCCTGTCAACGCTTCTGTAAACGGCACATGAGTGTTCGGCAACAACTTGTATAACAAGGTGAACAGCAATATGGTCACGGCGAGGCTCGCCAGAATGAATACGCTCTGCCATGCATAGCCCGATAGCGAAGTGAACCAAGCCCCCAGTCTTAATGGAATTCTTTGTGCTAACGCCTGCACGCCTGTCACGAATGCAGTGAACAGTGCGCTCGCGCCCAACAGCGCCCAAATAGACCCCATCACAGCCATGTTCCAAACGCGGCCATGCAGAAAAGCTCGCGGGTACGTGCCCCATACGCGATTCAGCGCCTTTTCGATCACTGTGAACATCCACGAAGCAGCCCACAACATTACGAATATGCAGCTTATGATGACGCTTGCCGAGATGTTTGAAATCGATTCCAGATTCTTGCGAACGAACACTTGCGCGCCGGGAAGGAATGCCATCACCTGATCGATGTACTTTCCAACCGTCTGCGCCCCAAGCAAGTGATTGCCGATTGTCAGCAGCAAAAGCAAAGTCGGAAACAATGTCAGCATCGAGAAGTAAGACACAGCCGCAGCAGCCGTCGTCAGGTCATTGTCCATGAAGGCCATGAAGGCGCGCGTGAATATTCGCTTCTTGTGAGCTTTGACCGGCACTCTTATATTTTGCTTGATTATATGTGACTGCGTAAAGCTATGGCTTCGACTGCGCTGACAACAAGCAATCAAGATGATAGAATGCCCGAACGTTTATGCGAGCATTCGACGTTGCAATAATCGGCGCGGGCATTATGGGCGCGGCTACGGCTTGCGAACTCGCGCGCGAAGGCGCACAGGTCGCGCTCCTCGATCAATCCGCCCTGCCGAATCCGCGCGCGGCTTCCATTGATCACTCAAAGGTATTTCGCTTTGCCTATCCTGATGCGCTGTACGCGCAGATGGCTGCCCACGCGCTGAAGCTCTGGCGCTCGCTCGAAGAAGAAACAGGCGCGCACTTGCTCACCGACACTGGCGTGTTGACGATTGGGCGCGAGAAGTCTTCCGATGAAGCCAAAATTTACGAAACGTTGCGCTCGCTGGGCCTTCCGGTCGAGATGTTGGACAATCGCGAAACAACTGCGCGGTTCCCACAATTCAATCCAGATGCGCTCGATTATTCCGTTTATGATCCGAGCGGCGCACTGCTTCATGCCGAACGCGCAGTTTGCGCTTTGATTGATCTGGCTCGGCAGCGCGGCGTCCACATCATCGAAAGCGAACGCGTGACTAACATCCAACAAAGCGCGAACGCTCGCGTGAGAATCCTCACTGAATCTGGAAATGAATTCGACTGCGCGCGCGCCTGCGCAGCTTCGGGGCCGTGGACGCGCAATCTCCTGCCCTTCCTGCGAGACAACCTTAAAACGACGAGGCAGGAGGTCGTTTACTTCGAGCCTGAACCCGCTGCATCGCAGAATTTCGATGCCGGTCGATTCCCTATTTTCCTCGAACCCGACAGCGGATTCTATGGCTTTCCCATTCATCACGCGGGCGCGATGAAAATCGCCAATCATCACAAAGGCGAGCCGACAGAGATGGATTCTTATGCGCTTCAGGTCGGAGATGAGTTCATCCAAAAATGTCGCGCTTTCTTTCGCGAGTTCATTCCGCAACTTGCCAGCGCCAGGGTGCGAGAGACTCGCGTGTGCGTTTACAACAACACGCCCGACGACGATTTCATCATTGACTGGCACCCTGAGATTGAAAACGCGCTCATTGTGACGGGATTCTCAGGTCACGGCTTCAAGTTCGGCTCGATAGTGGGCCGCATCGGCGCGGAGCTTTTGCTTTCCGGTCGCACATCTCACAACATAGACCGTTTCAGCCTCGCGCGATTCGACATCAAAAATGAGGTGTGCAGATGAATGTTTTGCACGGAGGCGCGGCGGTAATCCCAGATAGCGGGTTTATGGAAGCCGAAGGCACGCGCAAGTTTCGAGCGCCCGTCTCGCGCGCGATGGGTGCGCGCGACATAACGCAATCCGTCAATCTTTACTCCGAAGGTTTTTCGCCTGCGCGTCGCCGCACACTGGGCGAAGAAGCGCTCTACGTCATAAGCGGAGAAGGCAATTGTTATCTGGATGGTTTCTGTTACAGGCTCGCGCCGGGCATCGGCCTTTATGTTCCGCCCGCGAGCGTTTGCCAGATTGAAAGCCGTGGCGAGCTTCTGATAGTGGGCGTATGTTGTCCCGATGATACGAGCGAAGTCTGCGCGGACGCAATCACACGCGAGCCGACGGATACAAAACCGCTTCGCGCCGTAGCCGAGCAAGAGCAGGAATCAATCCCAACGGGCGACCGCACTTTCAAATTGCTGGTCAACAAAGAGGCAGGCGCGAGCCGCATCACTCAATTCATCGGCGTGATTCCGCCGGGCCGCGCGCCCTTGCACCATCACACCTATGAAGAGGCCATTTATATCATTGAAGGCGAAGGGCGCGTGCATACAGAAACAGCGAGCGCGGATTTCGGCGCAGGCGCGAGCATATACCTGCCGCGCGGCGTGAGCCATTCGCTTGAGAATACCGGAAAGACGAACGTCCGACTGCTCGGCGTCTTTCATCCTTCGGGCAGCCCCGCCGCGCGATACGACGATTGAGTTAAGAGATCAGCTATTCGGTTTTTTCACTTCGGGTTTTGCGTCAGCCGGTTTCTGCTCCTGCGGCGGGCGCGGCGGCGCAAGATCAGACAACGGGCGCGGGCGGCCTTTATGACATTCGGTACAGGTAACGGCAGCGCCGCCCTCGCTCTTGACGAGCTTGGATGAGAACTCTGTTATCATGAACCGAGCTATCTGCTTGCGCGGAGTGTCCTGATCGAAATCAGATTGTACGTGGCAGTAATCGCACTTCACGCCGAGCGCCTTAGTGAACGCATTCATCACTTCCATCAACTTGTCATCGGACAAGCCTTTGAATATCTGCCGCCCGCCCTGTTTGCCTGTGAAGGCATTCTCAAACGGTCGCGTGCGCAACGGGGTCGCCTGCCCGTTATGACAATCTTTGCAACTGACGGCGCTTCCGTCTTTGTGCTTCATCCCCATCACATAATCGCGAAGCATGATGCGAGCGGTTGTCTTGCGCGTCGTGTCCTGCTCGAACGGGCGGACATGACAATAATTGCACTGAACGCCGAGAGAAGATTGCCACTCTTGCATGACTTGAAGAACTTGTGGCCGTGTCATGCCTTTGAGCAGTTGAATATTTTTAAGCTCCTGCGGCGGTTGCTGGCCTGGGGGAGCGCCGCCCGGTCCTTGCGGCTTCGGTTGTTCTTGCGGCGGTTGAGCGGGTGATTGCTGATCTGCGTCCGGTTGCTTTGCGTGAATCGCGGACGAGATCAAAAGCGCGAATGAAAAGACCAGGACAGACAGCTTCGTTCTAGCTGCATAGTTCATCGAATTCCTCCTGAGTAAACCAAACTGGCGTCTCGTCCACTGACAGAGCGCGCGGCGAAGGCATTAAAGTGCGACGCGGCAAATCATCAATAGCAGCTTTGCCGCGTCGCTTCAACAGAAGGTCTATCTTTTCTTCCTCGGTGAATTGCGAGAAAGAGCCGTTGCAAGCGGTCGCGCTTCGGCAGGCATCTCAACTGAGCCATCGAGAAGTAACGCGCGCGAGTCTACCTCTTTGCCGTAGAAGTCGCGGTTGTCGTCTTTGTCCGGCCTGAGCGTCGCGCCTTCGAGGCTGACGCCTGCAAACAATCCTTTGGAGCGCGAGTAGCCGAGTATCTCCGCGTCCAGTCTGACGTTGGTCTGCGCCGTCGCATTGCGACCGACGGGGCCTGCCGCAACCGACGCATCGGCTCCGAGCGTGAACTTGTCGCCTATGAGCTTGTCTATGCCTTTGCGATTCATTACAAGCAGCACAACATCAGTCTGCGAAAAGCCGATCTGGAATCCGACGCTGCCGCCTTCAACGGCCATAAACAAGGGCGCTGTCCAGCCACCGCGATTCGACTTGCGGCACATGACGACGCCTTTGCCATATTTGCCGCCGAACCCTAATGCGCCCTTCTTCAAGCCGGGCACAACGACTATGCACTCTGCCTTGTCGAGCAGGTCATCCGGTATGGCCTTATCGGGTGTCTTCATTATCTCGCTGAAAACTTCTGTCGCGCGATTAAGTCGCTGCACCTCATCAGACCTTTTGGCTCCGGCGAGCGCAGCAGAACAGATGAACAGCAGTGAAAAGGATACTGCAAGAAAATATTTCATTGATTGCACCTCCGTAGAATTCACAGCTCACAAACGTAATTCTATTCTACATCACTCGATTGTTTGTTGACAGGGAAGCTACAAACTCGGTTGGCATGCCATGTAGGGGCAGGGCTTGCCCCTGCCCGGATGGCTTTAAGCCATGACAGTCATCGCCTGTCGGCGATTCGGGCAGGGACAAGCCCTGCCCCTACTACTTTGTTACAGGTAATTATCCAAACGTGACAGTAAGATCGCGCCCGAAATTGAACTGCGGGCGGCGGCGTTGTTTGAGCGCCTTCGTGCCTGTCTGCGAGAGCGCAGTTACCAGTATCGGCATTGCGATGGTCGGGTCGCAGAGCACTGAAACGGTCTTGGCATCTTTGGCGACGCGGCCCCACGTCTGTATCTCTTCAAAGCTGCGGCCAGAGGTTGCGCTCGATTCGGGCATATCAAGCCCGATCTGAATGCCGTACTTGTGCCCGCGCATCCCCTGCTTGATGATCGAAGCCGTAACTTCGATTTGATGCACAAAACTCTTGGGCGGCCCTCCTCCGAACAGTGCGACCGAAGTATTGACGGAGCGCGCCATGATCTGTGCCGCTTCTACCACATCTTGAACGATGTCGAATTGAAACGGATTCTTTCGATTGATGCGCGATGTGGCGACGCCTACGGCAATGGCCGAATCGGCAACGCCCGGACAGAAGATCGGCACTTTGGCTTTGTAGGCCGAGGTCAGTATTCCGTCTTCGGTAGCGATCTCGGAAAGCTCGCGCCCGAGAAGGTGCAGAAACTCGCGCGTCGAATACGGGCGCGAATGGTCAACCGTGTTTGCGAAGTTGCCCACCCACTCGTCGGCCTCGCGGTATTCGTGATCGCTTGCCAGCGTGTCATAAAATCGCCCGACCTGCGCTTCCTGAAGCTCTTCGTCGCTCCACTCATCCGAACCTTGATAGTGATAGCGCCCCAGAGTTTCATGCAGGTCGTGAAAAAGATTCGCGCCCGTCGATACCACCACATCAACATAATGATTCTTGATCAGGTAAGAGATCAGCCGCCGCATGCCTGCGGCGACAAGCGCGCCCGACAGCCCCATGAAAACCGTCGAGTTGTCCGACAGCATATCCAGCCACAGGTTGTGCGCGTCGGCAAGCGCGCGCGCTTGAAAGCCTGCGCCTTCCATCTTCATCAAAATCCCTGCGACCGAGCGGTCGCGATCAATCTGTATGGGACGGGTTGGGTTGGTTAGATACTTTGAGCTTTTTTGCTTTCTCATCATCACGGCTTAATCCTTACGTCATTTGTAGACTGACTCCATACATGTCCTGATAACCGATCATGCACAGATGACAAATGACAATTATTCTAAATATGTATATCTGTTGATGTCGCTCTCATACTGCTTGACCAGGGCGTCGGCTTCTTCCTGTGTGAGCAATCCGCCTGCGACGCGCACTTTCGTCATGCGTTGAAAATTCTCCCACGCCTGATTCTTGTCATAACGAGCGTAGTTGATCATGTCGCCAACGCGGCTGCCCTGCACTATTTTCTTAATGTGATAGCGGCCATCCTTGTCTATTATGACATGCGCTTCGTTCGTCTGGCCGAAAAGATTGTGATAGCTGCCCATCACATCCTGATAAGCGCCGACCAGAAATATCGCGATGTAGTACGGCTCGCCTGTAAAGGGGTGAAGTTCCAAAACCTCTTTCACATCCTTCAGGTCTACGAAGCGATCAACATGGCCGTCCGAATCGCACGTTATGTCAACGAACGTTGCGTAATCAGTAGGCTGTTCGTTCAAACGGTGAATAGGCATTATCGGGAAGAGTTGATCTATGGCCCAGTGGTCGGGCAAAGAACGAAAGACCGAAAAGTTGCACAGGTACTTTGACGCAAGAATCTTCTTCAGGTCGTCGAACTCTTCTTCCTGCAGCTTTGTGGCTTGAGCAAACTTTGACGCGCGCGCGCAGACCTCCCAGAACAGCACTTCACCCTTGGCCCGACCTTCGAGGCTGATCAACCCGAGGTTGAACTGTGTGTGAAGCTCGTCCTTGTGATCGAGCGCGTCGTGATAATACTCGCGATAGTTCTTCGCGTTTATATCATCGTAAAGCGCTTTCAACTCCATGATCACTTGCGGGTCATCATCTGTGACATTAACTTCGGGCACGTCATCGGCAAACGTCTCTATCTCGTCGCGAATAGAGGTGATGAAGACTGCGTGATAGGCAGACATCATTCGCCCGCTTTCTGTGACGATGTTCGGCTCCGGCACGTTCTCGTCTTCGCAAACGGATTTGATCGTATAGATCACGTCGTTTGCGAACTCCTGCGTCGTGTAGTTGACGGACGATTCAAAGGTGGTCTTCGATCCGTCGTAATCAACGCCCTGACCGCCGCCTATATCGAGGAATTCGATGTCAATGTGCATCTGTCGAATCTTCGAGTAGACGCGCGCGGCCTCTTTCATCGCGGCCTTGACGCGCTTGATGTCGGTGATCTGCGAGCCAATGTGAAAGTGCATCAGCTTGAGCAGGTCTATCATCTCGTATTCGCGAAGCAGGCGAATGCATTCGAGTATCTCAGAGGGCGTGAGACCGAATTTCGCCGACTCGCCGCCCGATGAAGCCCACTTGCCAGAGCCTTTCGAGTAGAGTTTCGCTCGTATGCCTATCAAGGGGCGCACGCCCGTCTCTTGCGCTCGGCGAAGGATCATCTTCAACTCGTTGAGTTTTTCGACGACGACGATGACGCGTTTGCCGATTTGGGTGCCCATCAGCGCAAGATTGATGAAGGATTCGTCTTTGAAGCCGTTACAGATTAGAAGCGATTCAGGCGTTTGATCGAGCGAAAGCGCAGCATATAGCTCCGCTTTCGAGCCGCATTCGACGCCAAAGTTGTATTTGCTGCCTTCGCGCAGGAACTCTTCGACGACTTCGCGGCGCGGGTTGACCTTCATTGGAAAGACGCCGAAGTGCCCGCCCGTGTAGCTGAATTCTTTCGTGGCGTCGGCAAATGAGCGCTGCAGCTTCTTCAACTGATTGGTGAGAATTTGCGGGAAACGAAGCAGAATCGGGAGTTGCAGCTTGCGCTGATCAACGAGGTGATCTATGAGTTCTTTGACATCTATCGAGCGGGGGTCGCCTTCGGCAGGGCGGACTGCCAGATGGCCTTTCCGGTTTACCTCAAAGTATCCAGCTCCCCAATTCTCCACACCATAGGTCTGAACGACCTCTTCAAGTGTGATATTTCTCATCTATAACCTTCCCTACCGGAACTCGCACATGCCGTGAAAATGGGCAAGCTTACAAGCGATTGAATTTATCAGATAGAAACTGGGGTGTCAAAAACTTTTTTTTGACGGGGCTGTTTTAGCAATCTGAATTGAGGCCGTCTTTTTGTCCGCGGGCTGCTCGACGGCAATTTCCGAGCAGTGTGCATTGCTTTACTTTGACCTTGCCGCGATGCCTTATTTTCCTATTATTACATCTTGATGGAAGTTTTCATAAGCTGTAGGATGTAGCCTTTACGAATCCAGTGCTCACCAGCCCGTCAGGTGTTAAAGACAAGTATTGAGAAGTACTCACTGCCCCTATGAAAAGAGTGTGGGATGTCTGATCAAGAAAATTTTGACCGCTTTCTTTCCTGGCTCGACCCGGATCGCGACAAAGCAGGCAGAAAATATGAGGACATTCGCTGCAAGCTCATAAAAATTTTCACTTGTCGCGGCTGCAAGGATGTCGAAGAACTGGCCGATACCACGATTGATCGCGTAATCAGAAAATTTCCTGAGATAGTTGAATTTTACGTTGGAGACCCGACGCTCTACTTCTGTGGTGTGGCCCGCAATGTCTATATGGAGCGCTGCAGACCCAAACCGTCACCCGTCGTGCTGCCTGCCCCGCCGGAAGATTCGCCGGAAGAAAAAGAGCAGAAGTACGAATGTCTGGAAAAATGTTTGAACAAATTACCGCCAGAAACCCGCCAGATGGTTTTGGATTACTACAAGGACGATAAGACCGCGAAAATAGAGCGCAGAACAGAGATGTCCGAGCGCTTGGGCATCAATAAAAACGCGCTCAGGATACGTATGCACAGGATCAGGGAGGGGCTGCATAAATGCCTGATTGAATGCCTGAAAGAATCAATAACCGAATGAAACGTTTCGGCTCGTGCCTCATATTACAGTTAGAGGTGCGTCTTAACTAAGAATGGTATCAAGGTAAAGAAAGTCTCAAAAGTAATGATACAAGAATCGGATGAAAAAATTATTAGAAACCACCTTCTAGGTAACTTGACGGAAGAAGAGTTGTCCCGCGCCGAGCAGAGGCTGCTGGCTGACGACGATTATTTCGAGATGCTGACCGTAATAGAAGAAGAGTTGATAGATGATTATGTAAGCGGCGACCTTACGGGCGAAGACCGTAAGCAATTCGAGGCTTATTTTCTATCCACGCCTGCGCGGCGCGAGAAACTCAGATTCGCCCAGACATTGAACGAGTATGCTTCGCGGACGGACCCGCCTGTCCCTATCCCCACTCCAATTCCTCGGCCTGTGTGGTGGAAGCAGATGTTTTCAAGCCCTTATTTCGGACTGGCCGCAGCCGCAGCGGCGGTAATATTGATAGGCGTGGGATTTGCGACCTGGCCATGGTTCTCCCCCGGGCCGGAAGCGAGCAGGGGAATGGCGGCTCTCAAGGAAGCTTATCGCGACCAGCGTCCCGTCGAATCGCGCATCACGGGATTCGATCACGCGCCGCCGCCGTTGGTCACACGCGGAGCCGAGCAGGAAAAATTCGATTACGTCGCTCGCGACAGCGCAGAGAGAATAATCTTTGATGCTGTTCGGGAGCATCCCAACGCCAAGTCATATCACGATCTGGGGCGACTGTATCTAGCCAAACATGATTTCGACAAAGCTATAGAGCAGTTCGACAAGGCATTAACCTCAGATGATAAGAACGCGCAGCTTCATAACGATTACGCAGTGGCGCTGATAGAAAAAGGCAAAGCCGTCCACTCGAAAGACGATGGTGATAATAGCCTCGAATATTTTGCGCGCGCTCTTGAGCATCTCAAAAA
>DATEKX010000236.1:0-11526 GCA_035277165.1 Blastocatellia bacterium
AAGAGGAAACACGAGAGTGGGGCGCACTGCCAAATTTGAGCCGCACTCAATTGCTTCGCCACTACGCGCGCGCGATTAGAGAGGGCATGGCAAAGCTGGAAGATGCGTATGAACGCAATCCTAAAAGCAGCGCCATACCAAAGGCGCTCACGGCACTGCTCGACGCAACGGAACGCCATATTCAAACGCTTAAGTCATTGGAAGCCGGAGCGAAGGACGAGAAGGAATTGGCGGCGCTGAAAGATGCGATAGAGCAGGCAGAGACAGCCAACCAGGGCGCGCGCGACGGACTCAAGGGCAAGTAAATAATATGCGAGGAATAAAAAAAGCTGATGGCTTGATCAATCAAGCCATCAGCTTTTTATTGCTCATCGCCCGTGTTGCGCTACATCAACTTGGCCTTCTGCGCCTGAAGGTGAACGGAGGCGACATCTGGTTTGTCGTTTTAGTCATAACCTCTATCACAACATCTTCGTGAAGAGGCACTCGCTTCTTGATCTTCTTATCTTTGCTGAAGACCTTACGACTTGAGCCGTTGCCCTCTTTGAATTTGTCTTCATAGAAGACTTTCTTTAGATCCTTTCCATCAATAAAAATCTTTGTATTATCGTTGCGGAAATTTCTGCCTGATATTTCAAGCTCAGGCTTGTCGCCGTCGTTGTACTCTACTCCGGTAATGATCGGCAAAGGCCAGACCTCGAAATTCCCGCCGGATGTCACTGTCGCCGTATTGCCCGCGCCATCATAGACCGTGACGCGCACTCGCGCTTTTTCACTGAACATGTCTATCGGAACAAGCCAGTCATAAACTTGATTCTCTCCGCTGCTCGGCGCAACCAGCGAGATGATCTGTTGATAAGTATCGCCGCCGTCTGCCGAAAGCTCGATCACGCGCTGAATGACGCCGACGTTATCGGTTTCTTTCCAGTTGATTCTCAATGACTGCCCGCCGCCTATGACGGTTTTCGTGTTGGGTGAAACCAGCAACACTTGCGGCGGTAAATTATCGGGCGGGCCGTTGATTACCTCAAACGCCTGTAGGTTGACGGACGAAACCGGAAGATTCACTCCGTCAAGCGCAGTGATCTTGATTCTGCCAAATGGCGTCGGAACTGATGGTATGCGCCAGTCGAAGCTGCGCGCTTTGCCATCAACGGCTCCGATTGTGTTATAGGTAGAACCGTCCGTTGAAAAATCAACCCGCTGGCTTTGAATGCCTTTGTCGTCGGAAGCATTCCACAAAATTCGCACAACATTTCCGACTGTCAATCTCTCGCCGCCTTGCGGAAACGTCAGATTCACTGTCGGCGGCGAATCAACAGGACCGCCGCCACCGCCGCCGCCTCCTCCGCTTTCGTTAGTTGCGTTGTAGATGACGAGCGCGAAATCCTGATCTGTCGTGTCGCTGTTGCCGGGTATTCCATCGCCTGCGATGTTGGCCCCGACTATGCGAACTGTGAATTCGCCTGACGCACCAGTCGGTGCCCAGACGCTTTCAAGGTTGTTCAACGGATCGGCTGTTCCGCCTTCAACAGAAACAGCACCGGCAAACCGATTTCCCAGATAAGTCTTACCGTCGATGACGACCTGCAAATCCAGATTATTGACTATCGGATTAGCAGCCGTTGGGCCGGGCGCGTCCGTCCAGGCCAGTGTTACGCGAAAAGGTTTTGTCGGGTCTGCGACGTGACCGCTTACTGTGACGACCTGGCCCGTGTTGGCAATCACTTGATCCTGATCCACCAGCATTCTGGGTGCGTTGTCCAACGCGCGGCCAATGTTCAACAAGCCCCATCCCTGGCTCCTGCCCGGAAGATCATCATTTGCGCGGAAGCCTGTCATATAGGTCGTCGAGTTTGTCAGAAAAGCTTTGATCATCGCAGGGCTGGGCGGATGACCTACGGACTGCTGGAAGAACTGGCGAACAAGCGCGGCTGCGCCCGATACTGCAGGAGCCGCGTGGCTCGTGCCCGAAGACCATGTGTAAAGCGTCTGTCCCGTCGGGTAGTTGCCCGGCCCGCACACGCCGCCTGCTGTGAATGCGTTGTCCTGCGAACGCGCGCCCTGTATGTGTGTGCCCGGCGCAAGGATGTCAGGTTTGATTCGCCCGTCAGCCGAGGGGCCGCTCGACGAGAAATCAATTACCGAATTGATTTCGTCCGCTCCATTTGCGTCAACCTGACAGCCGTCAAGTCCGGGCCTCAGATTTTCGCTCGCGCCCACCATGATCGTGTTTTTGGCATTGCCGGGAACTGTGAGATTTCCGCCTGCCCCTTTGTTGCCGGACGAGAAGATGACCGTCAACTCCTGATTTCCGGCTTCGCCTTGCCGCGCGTCTCTGATCATCCGGTCGTAGGCCTGACTGTCTATGTTGTAAGAGTTATTGTAAGCTCCCCAACTGTTGCTCGAAATGCGAGCGCCATCGCGATACATCAGGTCAACCAGAGTCGAGAGAGGCGGGTTCGTGAAATCAGGCGCGAATATTCTGGATACGCCGATCTTCAGAAAAGGATGAACGCCGAGGCCGAGGCTGTAGCCAGAGTCATCTTTGTATGGGAAACCCGAAGTGACGTTATAGCCTCCTGCAATCGCGGCATCGAGCGTGCCGTGCCCGAGCGTGTCGTTGGACGAGCCTTCAACGCCCGGAAGCCCGACATATCGAGCGTAAGCGATGCGCGCCAATCCCGCCGGGTTCAGGAAATCTTTGTGTAATACCTGCGGGTCCAGAATGCCTTTATCAATTCCTGTATCGGCGATGTCAACGACGAAATCCGGCGTCGTCGCCAGCCCTTTTGCCGTCAGCCATGCCAGGTATCCGGGAGCGCTCAACTCATTACCTGTGTACTGGCCCGCAACTATCAAGTTCTGCCGTTCGTCGTGCAACTCAGGCATGCTCCACGGTTCAATCCAGACTACGTTGCTTTTGCGGGCGATCTCAGCAAGACGGCTTGGCCGCACTCTAACACGCACATTCGTGTAATTGAGAACTTCAAAAGGCTGCTCTATGACCAGCGCTGATGCGGCGCTTGCGAAGTCTTCGATCTCTTTCGATGTGCGATTGGACGTGACCATCTGCACGGTTGCTGTAATCTCATCATCGGAAGCCAGCGAAAATTCCGGCGCGATTTTATAGTCGGGCTTGAAAGCGCCAGTCCACTGAATGAAGCTGTTGCCTGCGGATTTCAGATTGTTGATCTGTTCCGCGTTGGCCTGTATCAGATAAGCGTTGTTGGGAATGTAAGAAACTACTTTTGCTGAGGACTCAAGTTCGTTCACCCAGTCTTTCTTGATCGGGCCGATCATCTGAACGATATAAAGCTGTTGATCGGCAGATTCCGCATCGCCGATTGAAGATGTAGTTACTTCAGCGCCTTCGAGGGTCGTATCGAATGTGTGAGCGCGCAGCAGAAGCAAATTCATGTCGTCGCGCACGGTAGAGCCTGCGGCTGATTGAAGGCTCACTTGATTGCCCGTGTCGCCGGGCGCGCTCATCAAAGCGAAATCGCCGTAGTCGGCCATGACCGAGCCGCCTGCTTGCAGAATTGAATCGCGCAATTCCCGCTCGCTTGCTTGAACAATGACTTTATGAGCAGTTGAAGGACTGCGATAAGAAACGTCGTAAACCGGACGACTGGCTTTTGAATTTTTTGATGAATCTGAGCGAGTGGGGAATCGTCCTGCGAAGATCAATGCCAGGAAAAATAAAGTAATTGATATGAAATGAAGTTTGAATCGAAACATCAGCGCTTGCCCCCTGCTTTGCAGGCATCGGTCTTCACTCTTATTACACAGGGAGCCGTGTATCGTCCGAATGAGCGACTCGGTTGCTGCGGCATTAATGGATCACAGTCAAAGGGGCAAGAGGGTAAGGGATTAGCTATCAGGGGCAATCAGGCATTTGCGATCTGCAACGTGATGCGATGGTAAAATGGGGCTTGATTAGTGTCAATACTTTTTGCCTTCGCGCGCCCTGAAAATGAACATTGCAAAGCCGGAAGTTGAAAAGCGGTGAGGCCGATGCTAGGCTGGAAATAATAGCGATGAAAAAAGCATTGCGCGCCATTTTAACGACTACCCGCTCAGCCGTTGAGATGCGCTTGTTCTCCGAATACGGGGCCATATTTGTCACGACCGCTACGCCTCCGCCCGTTATTGTCTTCGCCGATTCAAGCCAGGTAGAGGCGTTTCAATCTACTTTGTCAATTCAATACGCGCGCATAGGCGATTATGAGATTTCGTTACAGGCTGAAGCGATGGACGCGCTAGTTCGCGCAGCCGCAGAGATGAACGACCGAGAAGGCCGCATAGCCGCGCGCGCTGCTGATTCCGGCGGGCGTTCCTACGACGACACCGTTGGGTTATGGCTGCGCAATGTCACGCGCGGGCTTGAGCGATGGACGAGCGAAGGACGCCTTTCGCCTGAGCGAGCGCAACAGGCTCGCGAGCTTACGCCTGCCCGCCAGATCGCGCTCATCCTCGAAATGGAAGATCAGGAGCAAATCTTTTTCGGGACATTCTTTGACCGATCAATCCTCTATTCTGTTGCCGCGCCGGGAGCCTCTCAGCATCTTTCGCTTCTCGCGTTCGATGTGGAGGCGTATCAAAACGAAGAGGTAGAAAAAACGCTTAATCGGCATGGTTGGTTTCGGACAGTCCCAAACGATCTTCCGCATTTCACCTATCTTGGCCACGCTGAGGAGTCTTTGCCTGAAATGGGACTCATTCGCACTGAGCGTGAATACAATCAACGTAGATACGGCTTTTGGATTCCAGACCTCGATAGCCTGCGATGAGCTTCAATATTGATTGAAAGCGGCCATCGAAGGCTCAGATCACAATCTTGTCTCATCCATGTGAAGGTAGGATGACAAACCGGCCCCATTATGGTTTGTTTGATAGCGCAAGAACAGGCTGTTGATGAGCCGCGAAGATTAATTACCTGTGTAATTATGGAAATTAGCGCCACATATGGAAAAAATAAAAGTCATTAAACGCGTATGGCACAGCGGTTGATAAGATAACAGACGAGTTCGGATATTAATCTCGAACACTCACAAGCGTCCACAGCTCGCGCGCTCGCTTATTGAATAATATTATAGCAAAGACGTGGCGTAGCAAGGCGATTGTGAAAACGAGGGGGCACCTAGCCCCCTCGTTTCATTTCTGCTCTCAGCTAGACAGTTTTAAAAGATCAATTCTTGTTTCTTCCTTGCGCAAATCAATCACTGTTCAGTTTAGAATGAAATCGCGTTAGAATCATCTAGCGGACGAGTAGGTAAACGAACATGGCTGAGACGGCAGAACAAGAAAGAATTCTAGTCATAGAAGATAATCGTGACTCGCGCGATATTCTCTCGAAGCTCTTGCGGATGAGCGGCTACGATGTCACATCTGCTTCGGATGGCGAAACAGGCTATACGGCTGCGTTAAGCCAGGAGCCTGATCTTATAATCACGGACGTTCACATGCCCAAAATGGATGGCATTGAATTCGTTAAGAGGATTCGCGCGCAGGTATCGCTTGCCACTACTCCTGTCCTTGTAGTTACTGCTTTCGGCTCTACCGTCGCGCGTGAAGCGATAGAGGCCGGGGCTGATGCGTCAGCCGAGAAACCTTTCGACTTCGATAAATTCCTCGGCACTGTCCAAGGGCTTATTTCTCGAAGCAAGAAAACGATTCAGTAAGATCACTGGGGTACTGTCGTGGGGTTTTTTGCTGCCTGCACACGAGCGAGCATGGCATAGAACATAGGCGCGTTCTTTTTGCTGCCGCGTTTGATTACTCCGGCATCCACCGTCAGCGTTCCCTGTAGAGTTTGCAGCGTGACGAAGAAGTGACTTTCCAGTCCCATTTTCTGCACATCAACAATAAAGGATTTTTCGTCCTTGTCCACGAAGCGCGTAGTCTTAGGGCTGCCGGGCGCGCCTGCCGCTTCATCAGATTCGGCAAACTTTTTTGCCTCTTCTATCAACGCTTCAAATATCTCTATCTGCGCTCGCCGGAAAGTGCCTGCCACAGATTGATTTTTGTCGTCGGTCAAGAGAATGCTGAATGTCGCCTGATCTTCGCCCACGGCTTCAATGAAAAAACCCTTTCCCGAGGGAGCCCTCAATACATGCTGAGACCTTTCCAGTCTTTTCTCAGGCGATATGGGCGGAGGAGCCGGTTTCGTCGGCTTCTGGCCGAACGAGACGGCTTGCATCAATAAGAGTGTTAATAACAACGAAATAATTTTTGTAGCCACCTTCATAAAACTCCTTATTACAAATTGCTCAATTAAAAACGCCTTCGCCATAAATCAGTTTCTTTATTATAGCAGGGCGAGCCTAAATCGTTGATGCAGGTTCTTCCTCGCATGGTTGCGCCGGAAGGCCAGAGAAATGCTCTGAATCGCTTTTATAATTTACAGATTCTTTAGCCGAAACGTTCTCTTCGAGCATCTCTCCTTCAGCCGGAGGCAGATCATCTTTGCGGCTTCCGCGCGCGACGTAAATGACGCCGCCGGGCAAACTCGTTATTGCAACAATGCCGAGCCACAATACTGACAACGCAGCCGCCTGCTCCGGCGAAGCGCCGACCGACTGAAACAGCCAGATGTATGCGCCTTCGCGCCAGCCTGTGCCTCCGATGGAGATGGGGATCATGCTTATAAGCCCGATGGTCGGTATGAAGACGAGATAATCCAGCCAGCCGTTAGCAGTCTTAAGTCCGATGGCGTTTGCAGCCAGCATGTTTACAAAAGCGCATCCGACCTGCACGCCAAGCGAAATGATCATGCCCGATGTGATCAGGCCCCACTTGCCTCTGTAAGCGTTAACGGAATTGAACATTCGTTCGACCTTCTCGTCAACTTTTTTCATTTTGAAAAGGCTCAGAAGCTTGTGCAGCAGATTGTAAGTCGGGCGATAAAACAGTGCGAGATTAGCCACAATAAAACCGAGGCCGATCAAAATGAAGATAGGCGCGAGCGCAACGCCTTTGACGCTTGTGCCATTAAATACCGCAACGAGAATGGCGACCAGCACCAGCCCGCCCATACCTATGTCTCTATCGAAGAAGACCGATGCGGTTGATGCGCTGAGACGGTTTGTCTCTTTATTCAGATAGTAAACTTTGAAAAAGTCGCCGCCGATGGCCGAAGGCAGAAAGAAATTGAAATACATTCCGAGAAAATAAAACGCCAGTATCTTTGAGAATGGAACCTCGATACCCTGAGGTTTCAAAAACAGGTGCCATCGATACGCGCTCAACCCCTGAACGACAAAATAAACGGCGATGGCCGCTAAGATGTAAAGCAAATGGGCCTGCGTCAACATCGTCCATAACTGGCGTATGTCAACTACCTTTGTGAATATATATGCGAGGATGCTGAGGCTGACAACAATCTTTAAAAGCGTTAAGGCAGTCTTCTTCATTGCGCGATCTCTGCTCCACCTTTGTTCGATATTAGCATTAATCTAGGAGGCTCTATCTTATTAAGAATAGACTTTAACTTTACTTGAAACAGGGGATAGCTGGCAAGAATATATGTTGGAACAGGCAATGATTGCCTGATCGTTTCATAGTCCTCGGCAGCGATCAAACAATAAACTTCTTTGCCCGAAACCAACGCTTGCTGCAACTCTTCCTGTTTGTAGTATTCGAATACCTGACGGCGCAGATAAAACACCATGCTCGGTGACGCGATCTTGTAATACCCCACGAGCGAATCAACTGCGGCGCGTGACGCGATGATTTGCGAGAACGGGCGCACGGGTTTGAATCGCTCGAAGCCCGGTAGCGTCCAAAGCACGAATATCCAGTTGAGGACAACTAAGGCCAGGGCGCTGGCGATGACGGCTGCAAATCTTTGTTTGATCGTCGCAGCGACAACCGTGACCAGCCCGCCGATAATTGCGATGCTTCCGATGGCAATTGCTCCATCAAACCCGTAAGGCTCCGATGAATGCCCGAACAGATAAAACACGCCTGTTCCGGCCAGAGCGATAGCCGCGCCTATCGTGACGGCAGTCCATTGCACGGCGGCAAGTTGGTTGCTTGCGATGAAACGCGCGAGCAAGCCTCCGACTAAGGCTGCGACGGCTGGATAAATCGGAAGTATGTAGAGGTCTTCCTTGTTTCTGGAAAGCGAATAGAATATGACGATGACCGCCACCCAGATCAACAACAACGCCCATCTTTTATCTTTATTTATTTTGCCGCGCGCCGCCTGCCAGATGAAGGGAAGTAGAAAAAGTGACCACGGAAACATGTCGCCCAGGAGAACGGGGATATAAAAGAACAGGCTGCGGCGAGGCCCCCACACCGGCTGCGTAAAGCGCGACAGATTGTCTTTCAAAATAAACGTTTCAATGTAGTTCCAGCCGTGTTCCGTATACACAGCCACATACCACGGCAACACTATTGCTGCGATGATGAGTAATCCTGCGGGCATCATCATCTCGCGCCACGCGCGCAGCCGGTGATTGATAGCCAGATAAATAACAAATGAAAGGGCGGGCAAAACTGCCGCGACCGGCCCTTTAGTGATAATACCCAAACCGACGGATGCGTACATCAACGCCAGATAGAGTCGTCTTTTTTGAGGCCGGTTTTCTGCAAGAACAAAGAACAGAAGCGCAACCGACATGAACATCGCCAGATAAACATCAATCATTATTCGCCGCGAGAACATCAGAAAGCGCGGAGCGATGGCCAGACCAATCGCCGCAAGCAAACCTGCCTGGACGGAGAAAATTTCACGGCCAAGCGCAAAGGCCGTGGCAATCATTATCATCGCGGCAAGGGCGATGGTCAGGCGTTCGATGGCTTCTGATGTGCCGAAGATTTTATAGAACAAAGCTACTATCCAGTAGCAAAGCGGCGGCTTGTTGAAGCGGGGCTGATAGTTGAAGCTGGGGTTTATGTAGTCGCCCGATTCAATCATCTCGCGCGGAGTCTCGGCATAGAACGCTTCGTTCGAGTCCCATAAAGACGACGCTCCAAGTCTGGTGAAATAAGGCGCTGCCGCCAAAACCAGAATGACTATGAGTAATTTGTTCATCGACGGGTGAGAAGTATAAAGGAGGCGGAAGAAATGATGAAGTATGAACGATGAATGATGAATTGAAGACAGGCTCTCAATTCATCATTCATCTTGCTTACTGATTATTGAGATTGATCGCGATGGGCTTGTTGTCGCGCACTATCTTGAACGCGATTGGGCCGCGTTGTCCGTCGAGCAGCGATTGCAAAGTTTCTGCGGTTAAATTCTCTCGGTCTTGCGTGCCGACAATTACATCTCCGGCACGGATGCCCGCCTGCCATGCAAGGCTATCTTTGCGGACATCTCTAACAAACATTCCGCCCTTGACTCCAAGCCTCGCTGCAAGCTGCGGCGTAGTTGCAAGGTCGCGTACCTCCAACAGCCCGACCCGAAACAATGAAGAGTCGGCAGACGCGTTAGATGGCGCGTAGAGCGGACTGACATCGGGTTTTGATTTATCGGGTTGTTTAGAAACGTCAGGGCCAAGCGCCTGGAGCGCGTCGTTGATTTGCCTTATCTCTAATATGAGTTCTCGCAGCGCTTCTTGCGTTTCTTTCGACGACTGGAGCTTCTCATAACCCCTGTACCGTTGTATTAATTCCTGACGTCGCTTTTCAAGGTCTGTGCGCTGAGAAGCGATAGTCACCCCTACCTCTTGTCTGAAAACAGGCGTTGACCATTCGCTGTCGGCGCGTGCGCCAAGCTCGACGTTGATTTCCACCGGTTGATGATTTCTGATTGCGCGCAGCTTGATCTTGCGACCTTCGGGCGAAGACTGCAAAAACGCAACCAGATCAGCCCTGCCCGCGATGTCGAAATTGTCAACGCCTGTGATGACATCATTAGGCAGAATGCCACTCGTGGCAGCGGGGCTACCTTCAACTACCTGGCGCACGACAACACCGGCCTTGCTTGAGAGGCCGAGCGCTGTCGCTTCGCTTTCAGACAGTTGAGAAACATTATCGCCGTTTGCTCCGAGCCAGCCCGCGCGCACATTGCCCTTCTTTTCAATTACTCGCTTTGCAATAGTGTCTCGGATGAACTCAACCGGAAACAGGTATGCGCGCCCGAACCCTGCGTATTGAGCTATCCCTATAATCTGATTTTGAAACGTTGTGACCACGCTGCTGTCGTTGCGCGCCATCAGGCTATTAGAGAACAACGTCATTGCGCCTCGCGCTTTTGAATACAGGCTTTCCGCTCCGATGTTGCCCTGTGCGGTTCTCATCACGGGCATGAAATAAATCTTGTTTCCGTTTTGAGAGGGAACTGATCTGCCCTGCACGTCTGTGCTGAATATCTTCACTCCCATTCCGTTTGAGAGCAAAGAGGTCGCCGCAAAGTTAGGAGAACCGAGTTTCAGCGAAGCGACTTCGAGCACGGCAAATCCAGTCGCGCAATCAACGCCGATCAATCGCGCTGGCTGGCTCGCGCCGTCGCCCGTGGCAATCGAGATTATTTGATCCTTATCTTCAATATCGAGGTTCGCAAGTCTTGTTACGACGTGTCCTTCGTTATCAACAACAAGACCCGTCGCAAAGTTGTAGACGAACTGCGGAGCGGAAGCAGGCACACCCAGCCTGCCTTGCTCTTGTTGCTTCATCCGCGTAACGACTTTTTGAAAAGCTATCGTATGAACGACCGACACAATCCACGGATTGTTCGTCTGCGCAGGCGTTATTTGTGATTGCTGCTGGGCGCTGATTATCCCTGCCGTTGCCAGGATAAAAGCCAACGCTGTTACTACGCTTCTACTCATCAATATAAAACCCGGATTCAAAGCACCGCTTGAAACTCTCCGAATACCCATTGATCGTCAGGGGCGGTCTTCGCATTTAGAAAGTCGAAACACTGCGAGCTATTTGTGGTTGTCGGCTCGAATAAAGAAGCGGCTGTGCGCCTATGCTCACAGTCTGGACAGGCACTTCGCGCTCGCCGTTTTGACCGCGCACTAAAATCACTCCGCCGTCATTCAGGCTGACATATCCATCAGGCGTTCGAGACGCGAGCCGATTAGTTCGCGCGGAATTGTACCGCACCGGCTGATATGGTCTCGGCGCGACATTATTAAAACCATAGTCCATGTGAGGAGTCGGCGGAATTGTTGCCAGCGGTGAATTCTGGAACGTTGTTTTAATCTCGGAAGAGTTTCCTGCTTGTGCCGCTTGATAATTGTTTGAAAACAGATTGCTGTACTGGGCAGCGAAAAACATCACGGCCAGTACGGCTGTTGCTGTGCCGAATTGCAGATAAACAGCAGGGCTGAACCACGCGAATGACTTCTGCGCTTTGACTTCGGCCAGCCGCGCATTCAGCACTGCGTCGAAGTTCACAGGCACGCTCACGCGCGCGCCGCCCACCAGCAGGCTCCGAAGCTGTGCCCGTTCTTCTGCATAAGTGCGGCACTCGGCGCAATGCGAGGTGTGTCTGTTTATCTCAAGATTGAGTTGATCAGGGTGATCAGCTTCATCAATCCGCCACTTGATTTCATTGCAAACTTT
>DATEKX010000237.1:0-6920 GCA_035277165.1 Blastocatellia bacterium
TCGCTCGTCGCCCGCCTTAGCGCCGACCACGAAGGCGGCCCTGCCTTGCCATGTGTCTTCACGCAATATCGTCAGATCAAAGCCGAGTTTCTGAAGTTTTGCCAGAGTCTCGGAAGCAGCAATCCCGTACACATCAAAGCCGAGCACCATTAGAGGGTGCAGGAAAGGTTGCGACTGTTTAAGCTCGCCGCCTTGAAATCTATGAACAGTGTCGTCTGCGAACAATATGCCGTTGCCGTCGTTGATAGGGTCAATGTCAATGCGCAGCTTGCCGGGCACAGACATCGCTTCGTACCAGATGGTTGCTTTGCTGGTGCCGTCGGGCGAAAAGTCCGTGGTCTTTTGCACAAAGGTCGCGGTCTTGTACCACGATTTTGCATAACGGTCGTGCATCGCGCGTATCAAATCTTCGGACGATTTGATCGACTCCTTTGGCGACGCAACGAGCGACAAAAACATTAAGGCGAAAAGCATGAGTTGATTCTCCTTAGAAAACAGATTGCTACTTCGGGTCGTTTATCGAACCCATAAACAAAACCGTTCCGGTCGTGTTGTCTCGAATCGCGCAGAAGAACGGATGATCGACGACCATGTTGAATTTTTGTCGCGGGCGCATGACGGATGTCGTGCGCATTTCCGTCGAAGTCACTGCGGCGGCCTCAGTCCCTTCTTCATTCACTTCGGCGAAAGTTTTGTGCTTCACCTGACTGATGTAAACGTTTTGCGCTGATTCGATCATGCCTCGAAAGTTCGCTCGCCCTCCGTCAAAAGCCACGCCCATCCCAAGAGCTTTCAATGCGTCGTTGAGCGTGATTTCGTATTCAATCTTGAAGCGCGGCAAACTTAAATCGCCTTCCATTTGATTGAACTCTTTCATCCAGCTTTCCCAGTTTGCTGTTGAAAGCTTCTTTTGAAAAGCGGCCAGCCCTGCGCCCTTCGGAAGAAAGATGTACATGCTCGTGCGCCCCGCGCCATAAGGAAGGCTCACGGCCTGGAAGTCATCGTTTTCGTAATATCTGTAATTGCCCGACGCAGACATCATCGGCAATCGCTTTTGCGCGCCCGCGCCCGTGGTGAAATCGTCTTCTCTCGTCTTGGCCTTATCGAACTCTTTCGTCCACGTGCCTTTGAAGTAGATGGCGTTGATTAAAAACAGAATCGAGTCGGGGCTTATTTGATCAACGATCTTTTGAATCTTGCCTTTCGTTTTTTCGCTCACCCACTTATTGATGGTCGCGGGCGCGCTGGGGTCATCGAAATTCAAATCGGTCACTTCTGCGCTGAAGAATTGTTTGGTTCGCTGAATGAAGTCAGGCTTGAACGTTAGACCGTGCCGCGCCCACAGCGAGTTGGCAATCTGAAGCTGAACTTTCGAGTCTGGATTTTCAAGCGCCGATTTCAAATCTGCGTAAGCGCGGTTCAACTCGTCGAGGTTCAAGCCCTGAAATTCCAGCGCCCGCGCCATTGCCTGTTTCGTATCGGCGTCAGCGCCGTTGTAAGCCATCGCCAAACAGAGCGATATGCTCGTGGGCGAAATGAAAATGTTCTGGCCCCCGCCCTGTTTCTCTATTTCCGAAAAAAGATTGAAGCCGAACTTGGTGTTTGCTGCGGCGAGGCGGGCGTCAAATTTAACGTCCGCAGGCTTGTTTTGATTATCATTCATAGCAGTATCACTGGTGTTTTGATTTGAAGATTGATTGCTGTTTGCCACGCTCGACTGGCCCACGCTTGAGCATCCGAGCAGGCACAGCAACGTGAGGGCGATGATCGCTCGCCCGTTTTGAATCATTGTGCGAAAGTGTTGCTTAGACATTTTGGTTGTTTACCTCTTCTGTTCTGCGATCCAATCGTTGATTCGCTTTTCGAGCAGGTCGAGCGGCAGCGGCCCGTCATCGAGCACGGCGTTATGAAATTTTCTAACGTCGAAACGGCCCGCGAGTTCCCGCTTTGCCCGCGCTCGCAGTTCTTTGATCTTCAACTCGCCCATCTTGTAAGCGAGCGCCTGACCCGGCCACACGATGTAGCGGTCTATCTCGACGATGATGTCGTTTTCGGTTTTGGCGGTGTTATCTTTCATAAAATCAATCGCGCGCTCGCGGCTCCACCCAAACGCGTGCATCCCTGTGTCTACGACTAATCGGCACGCGCGCCACATCTCGTAAGTCAACTGGCCGAACTTCGAGTAAGGGTCTTCGTAAAAACCCATCTCGCCGCCCAGAGACTCGGCATAAAGCCCCCATCCTTCGACGTAAGCCGTGTAGCCTGCGTTGCGTCTGAATTGCGGCAACCCGGAAAGCTCCTGAGCGCGAGAGATTTGAAGATGATGACCGGGAACCGATTCGTGAAGCGACAAAGCTTCCATCTCGTACTTTGGCCGCGTCTCAAGTTTGTAGGTGTTGATCATGTAAAGCCCCGCGCGCGAACCATCAGCCGCGCCGGGTTGATAATAAGCAGTCGTTTGCGCGGGCGCTTCGTAATCGGGAATCACGCGCAATCCATACGGAGTGCGTGGAAGCTCTGCAAACAGAGCGGGAAGCTTTCCGTCTGCGCGCTTGGCTATCAGCGCGTAGCCTGCCATCAGGTCGTCAGCCGTCTTGTAATAGAACCGCCCGTCCGTTCTCAGGAAAGTCAGGAACTCTTGAAACGTGCCTTTGAATCCTACCTTCTGAATGATGCCTTCCATCTCTTTGCGAATGCGCGCGACTTCCTTCAGTCCAATGTCGTGAATCTCTTTCGCCGTTAAATTGGTCGTCGTGTGGCGGCGAATGCAATACTGATAGTAATCCGCGCCGTTGGGAAGCGACGCGGCTCCGATCTCTTTTCGCGCGGCAGGCAGATAGGTCTCTTTGATGAACGTGTCGAATTTTTTCATGGCCGGTATGAATGATTCGGCAACAGCTCGCTTCCCGGCTTCACTGAGTCGTTTGCGGTCTGCTTCCGAAACGTCCTGCGGGAAAGTTTCAAACGGCTTGTAGAGAGGATTGCTAACCGGGTCATTCGTGATCTGCCCTTCGATCTGAGACGCGAGCGAGCGAAGCGGCACGGCGGGCTGCACCCATCCGGTCTCAATTCCCCGCTTCATCAGCGTGATAACCTGATCTATGTGTTTCGGAAACGCGGCCAACCGCGCCAGATAATTCTCGTAATCCTTCGCATTGCGAAACGGAGAACTGGCTGCAAGCTGGCCGAAAAATATCTGCACGCCGTTCATCTGGTCTACGGGCATGTATTCAGCGGGAAAGCGATGCCCTTCGATATTCATCTTTTTATCGAGCAGAAAAAGATCATAAGAAATCGCGTCCTGACCTGTGAGCTGAGAGCGATCAATCTTCTGAATACGATCCAGCATTTCGCGCTCGTGCGCCTTGCGCCGCTCGTAGGCTTCCGGCGAGGCATCTGTCAAAAGATTGTTGTAACGATTATCGCCAAACATGGTTGCTCCTTCGGGAAACTCTTTGAGGTTCCACTGCCAATCTTCTTCAAAGAGCGCCTGGAGCTTTTTGATTGTATCGTTGGATGTCACCACCTGCGCCAGAACAGCGGAAGCGGTGAAGAGAATAAAGGTGAGCAGGGCTGAATTGCGGATCACGGTTCCTCCAATTGAAAGCTATGGCGTTCGAGTTGACGGGTGAGATTTGCCGTCGGCTGTTAGCGGCTCTCACAAAAGAAATTCTATGGCCGGTTGGTGTGGCAAGTCAAAAGAGAGTTCCTCTAAATTGCGCCGAGCGGTTTCCTTCCGCGACAAATGTAATATGTGCCGAACATCATCTCTTGCATGTCGAAATCCGCAGTCAACTCGCGCAACTCGTCCCACGGGCGCAGGTCCGGGTTTCCAAGAACAGTCAGTTTCATCATCCACAGAGTAAGCGGGCGAAGCAGTTTGCCACGGATTCCGGCTGGGAGCCTTGCGTCCATGATGACAAGAAATTTTTCAGGACGTAACTGATTCCAGGCGTGGCGCAGCACTTCCAGATGATGAGGCATGGTCGCGTAAGAAAGACTGAATATCACGCCGTCAACGATCTCTGGCGGCGCGTACCCGGCGGCATCGCTATTTATCAAAGTTACATTGTCCCATTTTCGTTGAGCCACAAGACGCTTGGCTTTCGCAAGCATTCCTTCCGACAGGTCTACGCCATAGACATGTCCTTCGGCTCCGACTGCCTCGCGCAGCAATGAAAGATTTCTGCCAGTCCCGCACCCTATTTCAAGAACGCGATCACCTGCCTTGAGTTCGAGCCGGGTGACCGCTTTGCTGCGTATGCCGGGCGGAAGCAGGAAAAGCCATTCAAAGAAAACAAAGAATCCGGCGATCTGATCATAGCGTCGCCGAATGGAGGAGAGATCATAATCAATCCACTTGCCTGTCAGTTGCATTGTTTTCTCCTTCCGGGTTTTTCTTTCTGCGCCTGAGGATTTGATAAACGACGAATGCGACTGCGAGGACTGCGGCAAGTCCTAGCCCCGCTCCTTTTATATATTGCTCAAGCAGGTTCCAGCTTTTACCAAAGAAGAAGCCGAGCAGCGTCATTACTACTGCCCACGAAATTGCGCCGAGCACATTGAAGAGCAGAAATTTCGACCAGCGCATTCCCGTAGCGCCTGCAAACAGGGCCGTGAAGACTCGAAAGCCCGTGATGAATCTTGCGACAAGAACAGTCTTATCACCATGCGACTCGAAATATTTTTCCATGCCGCGAAACCGCGATTCCGTCAGCATCACATATCTGCCGTATCTGATGAGCAACCTGCGCCCGACCCTGTGCCCTACCCAATACCCGCAGTTGTCGCCCATCACCGCGCCGGTCGTAGCAATACTCATCACTGCCAGAACAGAAAAATGGTGCTGGCTTGCAAAGAAACCCGCCGCAAGCAATATGGTTTCGCCCGGCACGGGCAAACCTGCGTTTTCCAACATCACGCCGAAAAATACTATCCAGTAGCCGTAAGCCTTGAACAGATTCAACAGCGGTTCGAGAATATCCATCCTGTTCATATTACTTCGGCACGTCGAGCGCCGGATTGCGCGCAAAGAATCCGCTCGGCATCAATTTGAAACCCGCGCGGTGGACTGTCATGACGGGCCATTCTTCGGGGCGAGGAATGTGAGTCACGCCCATCGTGTACCACAAGACTATGTCCTGATTTTCAATCGAGCGATTGGCGGCAATCCATCGTGGCAACCCATCGCCGCCTTTGCTCTGATTGACATAATCGCCCGCCGCATAAGCCTGCGCCGCATCATACGGAGTGGCCCAGAGGTGCGAATTGATAAAGCCCGCGCGTTTTCTTACAGACGATGTGGGCGCGGCGTAAGGCACAGAGTTTTCACCCGGAAAGAGCATGTAGCCCGTAGGCTGGCCCAAAGAATTTTTGCTTGTCGAGTTGATGACTTTCCATTTGCGACTCGACGCGAGATTGATCTGGCGCTGCGCCTGGCGCTCTGTGCGAAGAGGATTTTCTGTCATCGTGAAGGCGTTGTTATAAGGATTGTTTTTGCCCGCAGGCAACGGCTCTGTGTTCATCTCGACTAGGCTGTTGGCTACGCCGTCAACATCCATGTCCAATCTGAAATTGAAAAAATGCTGGTGATGCACGGCCTCTACATTGGGCGCGACTTTATGGCCGTGACTCGCTTCGTCGTGCTCCGCGTGATCGTCGCCTACGCCACGCGCAGCCATGATGCCCGTAAGCAAGACTTCCATCTCAAACGTGCCGTCCTGATGAAAGACCCAGTCGAATCCGTATTCGTAATTGCCTACGTTGGCAAACCACGAAAGCACAAGCTGCCGCGCGCGACGCGATTCGTTATGCAGAAAAGGAAGCGATGTGTAATCAACATGCTTCCATAAAACTCCGCCGTCACGTTCATAAAGCGCGACGGCTCGTTGTAGCTGCTGCACCATACCTGTCTCGCCCGCAAACGTAGCGCTGAACAACCGCGCGTTGTCGGGATAATCGGTTTGCGCTTCGAGCGAAAGCGCAAGACGACCTATGCCGTATTCGCCTTCGTCAAAAGCGTTTCTGAAAAACCAACCCGATTGCGGGTTGCCGTAAGGCACGACCATCTCTGATAGCGACGCGCGATAGAGAACCGGGCGCACACGGCCATTGTCTTCATAAGATACTGTGTGAAGCACAAGCCCTTCGCGCGGGTGCATACTGAATCGGAATCGCCAGTTCTGCCAGCGAACCTCGTTGCCGTTGACTTCAAAACTTGCTCCCTGCGGCTGAACAATCTGCAAAGGCTTAGGCACTTCGCGCAGCCGTCCTATGGATTTCATATCAAGCTCGCCTTTCTCTTTCGGAACCGCAACAGCGCCGGTGTCAACGAGCTTGTAGACTTTCTTTGTGTTGAGATTGACGTAAGCGACAACGCCTTCGATAGGTCGCGCATAAGCGTTCTTCGTCCCTTCGTTGTAGTAAGAAACGGCGCGAGCCACGCGCGCGCCGCGCTCGTCCGCCGTGCCGAAAAAACCTGCGGCCCATGCGTCTACCTGAACGTCTTTGAAATTAGTTATGCCGCGCTTTCTCATGGCCGCCTGCCATTCGGAATTGTTCTGCACGATTTGCTGAGTGAGCAGGAAATCTTCGATGAGAAAAGGCGGCTGCACATTCATCACTTCTTTCCACGAAGCAAGCGATTTTTTGTTGAGGTCAACTATCGCTTCAAAAGTTTTATTAGTCGTTCGCTCATAGATGATTGCGAAAGCTTCGCGGCGAAATGGACTGTCCGGCTTGTAAGCGAGGACTTCGGATTTTGGCGGCTCGCGCAGCACGACCGTAGCGAATCGGCTATCGGGATTGACCTTGCCGTTTGCTCTGAGGATTTCGACCGCAGCGGTGATCTCTTCTTTGCTCAGAGGGTCGAGCGGATGCGCAGCCGTGTCTGCCGCAAGAGCGAAGCGCGGCGCAAACAA
>DATEKX010000238.1:0-7231 GCA_035277165.1 Blastocatellia bacterium
AAGATGATCTGAGGTTATGGTCACACACTTTCATATGCCTACAAGATAGCAACCAAAAAGTAAAATGGCAGTTTGCTTTTCTTAGCAGGGTCGAAATCGTTCTAGGCCAACCTGATAAACTTCAAATATAGCTTTTCATCAACAGAAGTGGAGATGCGTATCATGTCGCGTTCCTGTCGCGTGAATTGGTGCTATAGCGTGACAGTTGATGTCAACAGATGTAAATTCACTTACTCCTGAATCGGCGGCAAATCTTAGAAAATGTTATTGAACGTCAACAGATGTCACTAAATGACAAATCATTTTTTGGCTTTCGTAAACCGTAGGTCAAGGGTTCGAGTCCCTTCGCTGGCTCCATATACTACCGATCAGAGCTATTTTCAACGTAGCTTTTTATTTTCTACACACCTATCTACACTTAAATGAAAATATAGCAAAGGCTTGGCTAAAGGAAGAGATCAATATCTATTAGCAGAGTCATCACGAACTATAAGGATGTAACTCAAGGCTTCGGCACGTAATACCCCTGGCGCGAGCGTATACGCAGATCGGGCCTCTTTGGCGCGCGCACAGTAATTCGCTTGAATCCGCCATCGTTTCGTTCATCGGTTGAGTAATAACCAAACAGGTATTGCGCTTGAAGCTCTGCAGCGATCTGGCGGAAAACAGAGTCCAGTTCTTCAATTTTTGTGAGGTTAAATGCTTGCCCTCCGGTTTGCGATGCCATGGATTCCATAAAACCCTGGCCCTTGGTGCTGATCACGTTCAGCCTGATTCCTCCCCCGCTCGGATTGATTGAGTAGAAAAGGCAATCGTTTTTCTGTAACTCCCGGAGCGCATCGCCGATCAGATTATTCTTGCTATAATTTTCTTCGCCGTCAGAGATTACTATGATCACACGCCGACTTCCCGCCTCAGAAGTTTTATTCAGATAGTGCGCAGCCGTAGTCACTGAATCAAAGAAGGCTGTCGGTTCCTTCATAGGCTCCATAGCCATGAGTCCTGCAATAGCTTCCTGGCCGCCCGTGGCGCGCGCTCTTACCATCTTTGGCGTAATCCCGATTGAAAATAACGAGATCGCATCGCTCGGCTTGAGCACCTCTTTGATGAACCGAATAGCCGCCTGTTGTTCAAATGCAAATTGCCCGTGAGTGCTGCCTGAAAGATCGAAAAGCAGGGCTATTTCGACAGGCGTTTTTCCAGGTTCGCCGAGAGATACGACTTGCTGAGGCCGCCCTTCTTCTTCAATCACAATGTCTTCAGTCTTCAGATCCTTGACGGGTTGACCGGATGCGTCCGACGCAGAAACCGGCACTGTGACCAGCCGCGAACTGAGCCGTATTGAATCGTCCTGATCCTGAACTGGCTCTTTCGGTCGAGACGGCTCTTGCCCGATTATGCTGGCCGACCCGCTCAGCCCCATCAAAAGGATTAAAGATATGATCAGCGATAGTGAACGCAAGATGGTTTACTCCTTAGCTGAGATTCAATATCAGTTCAACGCTCAATCTCTTCCTGAAGAAGAGTGAGGCGTGACCGTGGATTCGAGACGGACGCTTTACTATCCGCTTCCAATTCTGATAGCTAAGCGTGTCCGACACCAGGGTCGCGCCTCGTACTCAAATCCTCAGCCGTGTTACTGACCGTCTCCGCTAGTAGTTTCATGCTCCACGTTCACAGGGGACGAAAGACCACGGTTGACCAATATCTTCACCTCGACGCGGCGATTCTGTTTTCGCCCTTCGCGAGTCGAGTTGTCAGCCACAGGCATCGCCTCTCCGTATCCGAACGGAAGTATGATGCGGCGCAGAGGAATCTCATGCTGTTGCGCAAGATAGCGAACCACTGCATCCGAACGGCGCTCGCTCAGACGATCATTCATGCTCGCAGAACCGTCGGCTGAAGCGAAACCACGCACTTCAATTACAAAGCCCTTTTCGCTCTTGGCTTGAGTCGCAATTTCATCAAGCATCGCCTTGGAATCGGGCGTAAGCACGGCGCTTCCTACTTTGAAGTTAATGGTCGCAAGCTTCTTCTCTTCAAAGTCGTCCAACGATGTGATTCGGTCGTTGGTTTTGTTCACGCCTTCTGCAGCAGCGTTGGCTGTTTTCTGCGCTGCCGCCGCTCCACCGTTGGCTAGATTGGCAACCTGCGCCAACTCTTCAACCTGACCCGACAAGCGCTGCGCATTCTGTTCAGCTTCCGACAGACGTGTCTCTGCCTGGCCCACTCGATTCTCGACCGGCGCTACCTGCGAATCAATCGACATAGCTACCCGCTGAGAGTCATTGGAAAATTTTATCTTGTCGGCAACGAGCGCGCCCGAAGCATCGCCGCGCCCTTCGACTTCAACATAAAGGCCGCGAATCACCTGATCCGTAGAATATTTTTTGGAACCACGGAATGGATTGCTCTTCTTTTCTTCTATCTTGGTCGCGCTGCCGAGTTGCACATTGAACTCAGATCCCTTCATATCGCGCAGAACGAAACTGTTGCTGTCTCGCTTGACGACCAAGCCCTGAAGCTTTGTCTTCTGGCCAGACGCTATCTGTGTTTGCGCCATGCGCGAATCATTTTGATATGCCATAACAGAACCGGTCATTGTCAGGCACATTAACATCACGAAGGATTTCAAAACCGACATTTTTTTCATAATGTTCTCCAAATTAAAGTGAAATTGGTTTCATGTAGATTGAAAGCCGGATGGCTGCACTCTGTAAGCAACTGAAGCCGTCTCAGTTTTTGACAGGATGCCTTTGACACAGGATTTACCGTCGAGTTGAGAGGCGAGCAGAAGATACGATCTCCTGTTTTCAAATTACTAACGCACCAATCGTGTCCGGCAGTCGCTCTCATTTGATTTTCAAACTTCTTGCTCATCCGTCGTAGATAAGGTGCAAACGCTGTGCACATCGCGAAAGGCCGTGTATAAATTTTCGTTTTACGGATAAACCAATTGTTTTCATAACTTCAACAACCGACCGAAAAATGCCGGTGGCTCGCGGTGTGTAATTTTTTCAGAGTTGTTTTAATACGTTCTATAGTTTTAAGCCTCTGGAGCAAGGCGCTTGGGTGCGCTCGAATTTCTTGTCCCGCTTGACGGTGTCGCTTTAATGGATATAGCTTGAATAAAGACGCATACAAAGGAGAGCAGGTTATGAGAAAAGCTGTCATTATAGTTCTGGTTTGCATAATGACGGTCTTGTGCGCAACGGCGGATGCACAGAAACGCAGTCGCAGTGCGCCAAGGCGGAGCGCGAGCGCTGCAAAGGCTGCTGAAAAATCAGCGGTTGAAATAAAAGCTGGTCGTGATCGAGTCGCCACACAGATCAAGACCCTGACACAATTCCTTTACTTGCTCGGAGGCATTGCAAAAGAGATCGAATCGGCTGACAAGGCGACAACGGGTCTCGATGCATCGTCAACTTCAATTGCACAGAACAGCGCGAGTAAAACGAAGATAAGAGGAAGCATTCGCAACGTGCGTGAAGGGCTTGATAAACTTGAAACAGATTTTCGATTGAGTCCCACGTTGAGAAGTTACTACCCTTATATATCAGGCGTAGCAATCATCGGAGAGACAGCCGAAAATCAGGCTGCGGCTAGCAGGTTCAACGAAGCGGGAAGATCATTGCTCAAGGTCGTAGACCGTCTGGCAGACGCTCTTGCGGCAATGCGCTGACTGCGCGGCGAGAACGTATTGAGTCGGCGCGAGGCCACAAGCGTGACTGCTGCGCATGGCCTCGCGATTGAAAGCGCGGGAGTTTAGAACTGAATTCTCCCGCCAATCTGAATAGCCCTCGGCCTGTAAAAAGTTTGCGCCAGCGGGAAGCCGTTTGGGTTCGGAACAATCTGCGTGGTGATTACTCCGAAGTTAGTTTTATCCTCCAGATTCGGGGACGGGTCTAAGAAGTTCGGATGGTTAAACAGATTGAAGAAATCGAACGAGAGCGCGAAGCTCACGCGCTCGGTCAGCTTCGTTTGTTTGCCCAGCGACAAATCAACCTGCCACTTTCCTAACCCTCGCAGAACCCCTCGTCCGGCGCGGCCATCCTTGCTCAGCAAAATTGGCCGGAAGCTGTTGTAGGCCTGTTCGGGATTACTGAAAACATTCTTTCCCGAAGCGTTGGTTCCGATGTCGTTCGACCCCTTTACGCCGTCGTTATTTCCGGTGCTCACTTTAGCCGTAGGTATCGCTCCCGTGCCGTAGCCGAATATCACCGTGCCGCCAAATGTTTGCCCTGAGAAATTCTGAGTCACTTGAAGAGGCTGGGCGCTTTCGACCTGATAGATGCCCGCAGTATACCAGCCGCTTATCAGGTGATCTATCCACTTTCCCGTGCTGAAATGACGCCCCTTGCCGAACGGCAGATCGTATATCCAGTTCGCGTTCAGCACGTGCGTTCGATCATAAAACGACGGGCCGTACTCCACGTCAGGAAAGTAGCTGCTCGCCAGTTCGTTCGCTGAATTTTGAACCGCGCCTACCTGATCGAGCGACTTCGACAGCGTGTAATTAAGATCAAAGGTCAGGCCGTTTGAACTGCGTTTATGCAGGCTCAGAATCATCGCGTGATAATTCGACCTCCCGCCGTTGGCGCGGAAGAACAGGTCAAGCGCTTGCTGATTGTTGTAAGGAGTCGGCGTGAAGAAGTCTATGCCGAGATTCCAAATGTTGTTGAGGTTGCCGGATATGAAATCGCCCGTGAAGGCTCCTGCGAGTATGCCGGTCGTGCCCGCGCCAAGCTGATTCTCGAACCAGGGCTGCGCATTCACGTTGCCCGGAGACACGCCGCTGCGCAGTTGTGTGGCGACACTGTCAAAAGCTTCGGCGAATATCTGGCCGGATTTTTTGTCCTTGAAAAAGAAAGGATTCGAGTTGAGGTTGTAGCTCTGGTAAAGCTCGCGCCCGAGGCGTCCGACGTATCCGACTTCGATCAGCATCTTCCAGGGAAGCTCGCGCTGAAGCGTGAAGTCTATGCTGTGATTGCGAGGGTCTAACAGCTTGGGGTTGTCAAGAAACGAAAGCAACTCGCCGAATGGTTTATCGGGAACGATGGGCGGGGTCGCCGCAGTATTAACAGGCACGGGAATCGATCCGTCAATGCCTGCGCGAAACGGGTCGCCGTTATTATTCTTCGGCCCCAAAACCGAAAGCGTCTGCGCAAATCCTACTCCGAGCATCGGGATGATAACTGTCGCAACAGTATTCGCGCGATCATATGTAAGCGAATAGCCGCCGCGAATCACTGTCTTGCGTTCGCCGAAAATTTTGCCGAGCCATCCTTCCTTGAACGACGGTTCCCAGGCGGCAGAAACGCGCGGCGAAAAATCTTTGCGGTTTATGTCAAACACGCCGTCGCGCCCCGCTTCCTTGATCGGAAGATAAGCCAGATCGGGATTGAATATTTCGCCCTGCTCGGCTGCGGCTCTCTTCTGCTGCAGGTAATCGTTGACATCCACCAGTCTGCCTGAGTCCTTGAAGATAGCCACAGATTGCCTGTCTTGCGAATCTGTCGGAGGCGTGTGCCACTGGTACAGCAACCCGTATGACAGCGTGAGTGAAGGTTTCAGCTTCCATACATCTGAAAAATAGAACTCCCAGTGATGCAGTATTGTGTCGTTGATAAGCCCCGTCCCAATCGGCAGCGGCTGAAGATCAGCGTCGCGCACTGCCAGATAAGAGACGCGATCTACGATTCCCAAAATCGCGGCATAGAGCTGATTGTATCGAGCAACGTCGCCGGGTTGGAGATTGGCCGGGCGCTCGGAAGGGTCAATCGTGACGTTGCCGCTTGCTCCGATTTCCGCGACAGGAGTGCTCACAGACCCTACGACTTTGTCATCGCGGAAATGGATTGTGTTGATGTGCCGGAAGTCTCCTCCGAACTGGAACGTGTGCGTTCCGCTCGTCCATGTCGCGTTGTCAATGAACTGGTTTACTTTGCTGATATTGGCCTGCCTGCGCCCTCGCTGCGTGTCAACATCGATTGCCTGATCGAGCAGCGGAGTGGATGTGTTCGCGCCCGCAATATCAACGGCCACATTGAAGCCAGCTATAGTGCTCGGAGAAATACGGTCGAATACCTGATTGTCAACCGTATGCCCGTAGCGGAATTCGTTGACCAGATTATGGCGAAGCGTGCCGGTCGCAGACAAGACCAGATTGCGCGGGCGCGATGGTTGATTATCTCCTCCCTTCAGGTTCACGAGGTCGGTTTGAAAAGCAGCGGTCTGAGTCGCTTCCTGTGCCGCGCCCTTCGCCGAGATCGACCAGTTCTTGTTGAGTTCGTAATCGAGCCTCAGCACCGCGTAGTCGGATTCTAAGGTTGTCGGGAAATTGAAGGTGAACCCGCTGGTGTTCAGCCCATCGCCGACCGAGTTGTCATTCGGCGCTGGCAAAAGTCTTAGAGCCGACAGTATCTGAGGGTTCGCTCCGATATTGCGCGGGTCAAAGTTCTGCGGGTTAACGGTGATGATTCCGCCTGATGCATCGCGGAATCTCAGTATGCCGCTTTTAAGGCTATCGGTCGCCACGACGCGAGTCTGCTTTTGCGTGCCGGGCAGGCGTCTGCCTTCATAGTTGAAAAAGAAGAAGAGCTTGTCTTTCCATATCGGCCCACCCGCAGAGCCGCCGAAGCGATTGTCAACTAGCGGAGGGCGCTCCAATCCGATGCGATTGTTGTCCCATGTGTTCGCGTTCAACACAGCGCCTTGATAATACTCATAAAGCGAGCCGTGAAATTGATTCGTGCCGCGCTTGGTTACGAAAGTAATCTGCCCGCCAGCAGAGCGCCCGAACGTGGCGTTGGGATTCGACACCGTGACTCGGAATTCGTCGAGCGATTCTGTCGGGACCGGAATCACTGTTCTGTAAGGTAAGCCGAGCACGTTGTCTGAAACATCAATGCCGTCAAGGTTGAACGTGTTCTGGTCTGCGCGCGCGCCCGTGACTTCGCCTCCTGTAGTGACTCCGGGCTGGAGGTTAAGCAGGTCAGTCGCCTGACGATTCGCATTCGGCAATCGCGCAATGCGGTCGCGGTCGATGACGTTGCCAAGGCTTGCGTCGTCTTTCTGCAATTGAACTTCGCCTGCGGCTGTCACAGTCACTTGCTCGGCAGTGCCGCCGGTATCAAGCGCGATGTCAACGTTCAGCGATTTGCTCACCTGTGCGCTTATGTCGGATATAGTCTTCGACTTGAACCCCTGCTTTGAAACCGAAACATTGTAA